>JBDLIN010000314.1:0-4245 GCA_039714835.1 Bacteroidota bacterium
AATTTAGATGTTAAATGTTTTTAATTGCCCTGTGGTGTAATGGTAACACAGAGGTCTCTGGAACCTTGGTTTCGGGTTCGAATCCTGACAGGGCAACACTTTTTTTATAAGATTTCTTAAGAATCACTTCTTGCAAATCTTGTCCAAATAATTTTTAATTTCATTTTAATAGCACTATGATTGATTTACTAAATTACGATTCTTACTTATTTGATATGGATGGGACTCTTGTTGATTCTGAAAAACTAAAAGGAGAGGCATTAGCAAAAGTTTGTATCTCCGTTGGTGGCTCAGCAAGTCTCAATGACTATAAGCAAGTTATGGGAGAAAGTTGGGAAACAGTTAGGACCCATTTTTATGATATATCAAAAATTAATATCCCGCAAGAGGAATTTGATAATATATTCCGCTCAATGTATCAAGAATTAATATCCTCAAAGGTTGAAGTTACAAACGGCGCTAAGGAATTACTGAGTTTATTAAAAAGTAAAAATAAAAAAATAGGGATTGTTACATCAGCAACTAAATGGATGGCAGAAGAGATTCTGAACAATATAAATTTAAGCCAGACATTCGACGTTTTAATCACAAAAGAAAATGTATCAAAACACAAACCTGATCCTGAAGCTTACCTCCTTGCCATAAAACAACTTAATACCTCAGCTGAAGATACATTAATTTTTGAGGATTCATCCGTAGGCATCGAAGCCGGTAAGAGAGCAGGATGTAATGTTGTAGCTGTAATGCATGATCTTAACTCTTCCCATAATTTCTCAAGTGCAAGTCTGACCATTAGAGATTTTGACGAGCTTCTATAAACCCAATAATTCAATACCCAAAAACAGGTCCGCCAACTACGTAGGAAACAAAAATCACAATAAATATAAATACAATATTAAGCAGAATTCCTGCTCTGCTCATATCTTTAATTTTTAATTCACCACTACTAAAAATAATTGCATTTGGTGGTGTAGCTACTGGAAGCATAAATGCACAACTTGCTGCAATGGTTGCTGGGATAACTAATTCCAATGGATTAACATTTAATCCAACAGCCACGGATCCAATGACTGGGAGAAATGCTGCCGTAGTTGCTAAGTTGCTTGTTAATTCAGTAAGAAACACGATTGCCGAAGTAAGCAGAAATACTAAAACAAGTACTGGGACTTCCCCACTATTTAGGATCGATATTGCAATCCAATCAGCAAGTCCGCTAGTTTTAATTCCTTGAGCAAGTGACAAACCTCCACCAAATAGAATTAAAATTCCCCAAGCAATTTTTTGCACATCACTCCAATGAATCAAAGGTTTCCCCTCTCCGTTAGGAGTAAGGAATAATAATAACGCTCCAAAAATTGCAATACCCGAATCAGTTAATTCTGGAATTATAGTTGATAAGGGCGCTCTTAACATCCACAAGGAAGCCGTTATGCTGAAGATTACGAGCACTCTTTTTTCTTCCAATTTTATTTTGCCAATTCTATCAATTTCCTCTTTAAAGACAGAATCATCTAAGCTCTTAATTTTATGAATCGGAAATATAACTCTTGTGAGTAAAATATAAACTATTGGTAATGAGACTACAACAAAGGGAAGACCTAACATCATCCATTTTGCAAAACTGATATCCATGTTATATGTATCACTCATAAACGCAGCAAGAAGAGCATTAGGTGGAGTACCAATTAACGTTCCTACCCCGCCTACACTCGATGCATACGCAATAGAAAGGAGAAGAGCTATTGTAAAATTTTTCACATCTTTGCTGTTGCTTGTATGAATATCCTTATAGACAGATACAACAAATAGACCTATTGGCAGCATCATCAATACTGTAGCAGTATTGCTTATCCACATACTGAGCAAAGCACTTCCGATCATAAAACCAGCTATTAGATTATTTGGTTTGAATCCAATTAATTTAATTATTGTGAGCGCAATTCTTTTATGGAGTCCCCATTTTTGAATACCCTCAGCAAGTATGAATCCTCCAAGAAATAAAAATATTAGTGGATGACCATAAGGTGCAGTGGTTTCTTTAATACTGTTTACTTCAAGAACAGGGAAAAAGAGAATTGGGAGAAGAGCAGTAACATAAATAGGTAAAGCTTCAGTTATCCATAGTACAGCCAAAAGCAATGCAACAGCAGCTGCCCTCCAAGAGGTTTCGCTCATAGTTGAAGGATTTTCAATCAACAACATAATTATAAAAATTAAAGGGGCGAGAGTTAAACCTATTTTCTGAAAATTAGAATAATTTACCATAGGTATAGATTTCAAATGATCGGTTAGTTAAAAATAAAACTGATTTTTGAATTATACCAATATTTTCTTTTCAGAAAAAAACGGTGATGGTTCTACGAGAGCGTTTCCAATTCAACCGTTTGATCATTATGTTCAACCTTTGATAAAAACTGAACATTTGGATTTTTTTCTTCAGCTCTGCTAAGTGAGAATGGAGACTCTGCAATAAACACTACATTATCTGTCTTATCAATATAAAGCGAGCCGGAACGCAATCTAAAAAGTTCTTCTGCATCTGATGCTGAATCATACTTTAACCAGAAAGCTTTATAGGCTTCCATAAAGGTAAAATCACAGGTGGCACCAAACTCATTGAATAATCTGTATTTTATAACATCAAATTGTAATTCTCCAACAACTCCAATTACTTTTTTATTAGTTTCCTTCTGAATGAACAATTGGGCTAAACCTTCATCGGTTAATTGGAGCAATCCTTTCTCAAGTTGTTTTGATTTGAATGGATCTTTGTTGACAACAATTCTAAAAATTTCTGGAGAAAAGCGAGGTACACCCTTAAACATGAATGATTCCCCCTCTGTTAGTGTATCACCAATCTTAAAAATTCCGGAGTCATAAAGTCCTATTACATCACCAGGGAATGCAGAATCGACTAGAGATTTACTCTGGGCTAAGAATGATGCTGGATTTGGAAATTTAATTTGCCGATTCAACCTAACATGATGATAAAATTTATTCCTTTCAAAATGTCCAGAGCAGACTCGTACAAATGCCATTCGGTTTCTATGGTTAGGATCAATATTTGCGTGCATCTTAAAAACAAATCCACTGAAATTTTCATCTGTCGGCGCAACTATTCCTTTAGTAGCTTCTCTATTAGTAGGTGAAGGAGCAAAATCTACAAAAGTATCTAACAATTCCTTAACACCAAAATTATTAAGTGCACTCCCAAAGAAGACTGGAGCCTGTTCACCAGATAAATATTTTTCTTGACTAAAATCATCATAAATCCCATTTACAAGTTCCACATCTTCCTGGAGTGAATGAACATCCTCACCAAATGTTTCTTCAAGTTCTGGATCATGAATGCTTGAGAATTTATGTGTATCCTCTTCAATTCTTTGCTTATTGACACGATAAAATTCGAATTCATTCTTATAAATATTGTAGACCCCTCTAAAGCTGACACCCATTCCAAAAGGATAAGTTAAAGGTCTAACATTAATGGAAAGTTTTTCTTCAATCTCATCAAGCAATTCAATAGGATTACGTCCTTCCCTATCCATTTTGTTGATGAAAATAATAACCGGTGTATTTCTTAGCCGACAAACTTTCATCAATTTCTCAGTCTGCTCTTCAACTCCTTTTACACTGTCTATAACAAGAATTACGCTATCAACAGCAGTAAGTGTTCGGTAAGTATCTTCCGCAAAATCTTTATGACCGGGTGTATCAAGCAAATTAATTTTATAATCCTTATAGTTGAATGTAAGTACAGAAGAGGCAACTGATATTCCTCTCTGCTTTTCAATTTCTAAGAAATCTGATGTTGCTGTTTTTCTTATTTTATTTGATTTTACGGCTCCGGCGATTTGGATTGCACCGCTAAATAGCAATAATTTTTCCGTTAGAGTTGTTTTACCCGCATCTGGATGACTAATAATAGCAAATGTTTTTCTTTTCTCTATTTCTTTTTCAAGATTCATATGTCAATAATCAAAAATAAAATGGTTAAAGTTTAATAAGGTCCAATGTAACTTCTAGTTAAATCGAATGGGAATTAGAAACTCATAAAAATAATAGGGGCAAATATACTAAAATTGATTTTATTTGGTAATATAAATTATTTCAAATGTTAAAAATAGTTTCTAAATTAAGAAATAGGGAAAAACATTTTATCCACAAATACATCTTGAAAGTTTTTATCAGCATCTAAAGATGTATGCTCAACTTTTGATAATGTTTCTTCGAATGAATAATCGT
>JBDLIN010000315.1:0-4229 GCA_039714835.1 Bacteroidota bacterium
TAATCTTAACTCATCAGATGACTATCTTCATTGCGGTCTTAGTCATCAGATGAGTGGAATGAATGCTGAAATTACATCATTTTATCATTAAAACATTGACTCATTGAAGCATTAAAGCATGAAGCATTCAAAAACGAAAAGAGCAACTTTTAGTTGCTCTTTCCACCCCCTAATTTTATTAAAACCTGAAATTTTAATAAGTTTTCAATATAATTAATTTTGAAATTAATCTTCAGCCATAGGAGTGATAGCTCCTCTGTAGTATAATGAAGTAGCTATTTGTGCTTCTTCTACAAATACCCAATTAACATAATTACCTACTCCTATCGTATAATTATCAACTTTAATATCATAAACATCATTATCAGCATCATATACAAGTTCAACTACTAAGTCAGATTCACCATAAAGACCTGAACCATATGATGACCATTCTAAATTCATAAAGTTCTCATAATTTTTCACGGCTCTTAGAATATAAGATCTAACAGGTGCAGGGTTGTTTTCTTCATCTTCTCTTGAATGATAGGTATAAGTTCCTTCTAATGGATCTGCTCCAAGTAAGGGCATTAATTTAACAACTGTTGGAAAATCATCTCCCGAAACACTTATACTAAATTGAATGAAATTTGGACCGTCTCCATGACTTGGTTTTGTCCACTGCGGAGCTGTATTAATTTCGTATTTTGTACCATCCATAGTAAATGCATTATCAGGTGCACTAACAGTAATATCTTGTGACATAGTATCTGAACCATCACCATTTGTAACTGTTTGTGTAACAGTATAAGTAGCAGCTTCTAAAAATATAATAGATTTTCCATTTGATTTATCTTCCATTTTGTAGGCACCTCCTGAAACATTACATGTTGCATCATCAGCTTTTTCTGCTGAACTTGTTACATCCACAATATCCCATTGTACAGCATCTGTTGTACTAAAACTAAATCCCGCTGTTGGTGGGTTTTCATCATCAGAACAGCTGGTTAAAACCACTGTTGCTGCAAAAAATAGTAAAATTGCTTTTAAAGACTTCTTCATAATAGTTAAATTTAAGTTTATATATAAAAATTTGTTCTCAGTTACTTGTATGCTAAAATATAAAAATATTTATATTTTTTATTGTTATTCAATAATTTATTTATGAATTACAATAATAATTATTCTAAGAGTAATATTTCAAAAGACGGAAATCCTACCTCAGCATTCTCTGTGCTATAATAATCCAAAAATCGAAGTTTAAAATACTTACCTTCAATCGATTTTACAATATATTTCTTGGCTGTATCCATATAATATACAGGGTTTACATCATCAGGGATTTTTTTCCATGTGGAACCAATCACTCCTTTAAAATCTGTAAAAGATTGAGTTTGTGCAAATACCAGGTCAATATCCTCATAAGCGATATTTTCATCATCTATTTTTGCAACTCTTACCCCACCTTCATTATTGATCATAACACCCTTTAAATAGTATGGCAAATAAAGTCCCGGTGTATTGGTTTCATACCATCCACTATATGGGGTAAAAAAGAAATCCCAATTATCAATCTGAGGTTCAAAGTTTACTATATCATCCGTTTCAAAAGAAAAATACTGATTCACATAATTGGCATCTTTTCCAACTGTTTTTTCAATCACCTCGCTACTTCCCACATTTGCATATTTGAATGTGTAACTTGTGGCTGTTTTTGAAACAAACTGAATTTTATAAATTGATTCTTCAGGTGGAACAACTCCTCCTCTGTTAACAAGATAAACTTCTTTACTTTCCCAATCTTTCAAAGCTAACGAATCTTTTACATTCGAAAAAGAGGGAGAATTAAATTTCCAATCATCTGAATTATATAGTTCATTAAACATTTCTTTATCTACTGCCGAAAATTCCTCTGTTCCGGTTTTGATCACTTTAGCATCAACAGTGTAATTTATCAAAACAAAATCTCCTTCTAAAGCCGACTGGAATGCAAGATCCCATCCTCCAATTTTATGGTTTAATATAAGTTCAGAATATGTTTCATTAATCTTATAGAAAGTACTATTCGTATAGATATTATAAGAACTTTCAAATGTAGATTCTTCTTCAACATTTACTTCAACCGGTTCTTCGTCAATATCAGGAAAACATGATATCAATGAGATTGAAAAAACTAATATTACAAAATATATAATTGACTTTTTCATCTTTCAAATTATTTAGTTAATTTAAAATTAGCTTTAATAAAGAAATTCCTTCCGTAATTCCTTGGACTAAAACTTTCATAATTATGGTCACCGTATGATCTAATTACATAATTATCGAACAAGTTCTTACCTCCAACTACAACATTTAATCTTTTTTTAAGTAATTGTTTACTCAAAGTAAGCTCAAAGTCGCTATATGCTTCTGTAAAAACATTAAATACAAGATCTCCATCACCATAAATATGAGGTGTTTCTCCATAATATTTATAATTAGCCATCACAGTAGTATTCCATTTATCATAGTTGTAACTTGCTGTTAGCGTGATATTATCATAAAAACCAGGATCAATCCATGACTCTTCTTTCGTTCTACGTGTTTTTTCTCGTGTCATACTGTAACCTGCTGACAAGGTCAAACCTTTGAAGCTGTAATAAGATGCATTAAAATTGGCTCCAAATGTTCTTCTTAATCCGAAGTTTTGATTTTCTGCAGCATTCTCATCTGGATTTGTAACTACTAAAACTATTGCATCTTCTCCATCATTATAAAATACTGAAGGCTCGAACTTAAATATATGATTTTCACTTTTCAATTTGTATGTTAATGATCCATTATAACTATGCGTGGTTTCGGGCTTTAGGTCTGGATTTCCTGATAAATTGTGATTAGAATCATGAAAATCTAAATACAATTCTTTTAAAGTCGGAGCTCTAAAACCCTTTGCATAAGAAACTCTGAAATTTAAATCCTTTATAAATTGATATTGCAAATTAACCGAAGGAATAAGAGGTGCATCAAATAATTTATGACCAAAAATATAAACTGGTGTAATCTTATTATCAAAAGATGAGTTATAAAAATAACGTAATCCAGGTTGTATCATCATTTTTTCAAATGGATTCCATTGTGCACTTGCAAAAATTGCATAATCAGTTATTTTTGCTTTGTCATCATCAATCCTTTCACCAGTTCCATTATCGTGATTAATATCCCATCCAAATTGATAACTAATTTTAGAATCTTCCTTAGTGCGTGTGAAATTACCTCTTGTCATTATATTATGAAAAGTTGTAGATGTCTCTAAACCTTTTTTATGAGTCAACTCTTCTAAATCAGCTAATATCCATTGATCATCTCTAGTAAAAAAGGTATATGCTCCAACAATATTATAAGATAAACTTTCAGATAATCTATCACTTATATTCACACTATTAATATTTCTTAAAGTAATAAAATATCTGTCTAGGGCATTTTTTTTAGTATTGTTAACCAAATCATAATCGTAATCATCATAATACCTTAATTCGGAATTCATTATAGATGATTTTACATTCAGATTAAAATCATTGTTCCTGAATGTATACCCCAAATCACCATTATAAACCAACTTTGGATTGAACTCCATTTTTCTATTGTTTACACCATCAACATTACCATGTTCATCTAATTCAAGATCTTGTCCCTGAAACATATTCCTACTTCCTGTTGCAGATATTGTATGCTTACCAAGTTTAACAGAGGTCAAAAAACCTACTTTATAATTGTCTTTAGTATCGGCATAACCATTAACTTTAGCAATATATTTTTTTGTTGTATTTTTCTTTGTTATAATATTGATCACCCCTGCAATAGCACTTGTTCCATAAACTACCGACATAGGCCCCTGTACGATCTCCACATGATCTACATTATCCATATTGATCTGGGAAAGGTCTATTTTACCTCCCACTCTTCCCGTAATAGGAACTCCATCGATTAAGTATTTTACATTTTCACCACTCATTCCCTGTAATTCTATTGATGATCCAAAAGCTCCATCAGATGTAAGACGAATATTTGATTCCTGACTTAAGGCATCAGCTAAATTATTTACACCTCTTTGTTCCATACTTTTATTATCTACAACATCAATTTTATATATTGATTGATCTGATTTTTTTGGTGCATATTGTCCGGTAACAACCACATCATCCAACATATCATACTCCTCCTTTAGCTCTATAGTTATATGCTCACCGGGGCCTATCTGGCCTTCCCGGGTT
>JBDLIN010000316.1:0-4138 GCA_039714835.1 Bacteroidota bacterium
CCTTCAGTGTCGCGGTTAAATTGAATAAATACCAAATTCCAAATTTCAATACATTCTTCTACACCAGCATTTACCCATTTGGGATTATCATAATCATCACCAACATTTATATGAATTTCCGAGCAAGGACCACATGGACCGGTTTCACCCATTTCCCAAAAATTATCTTTTTCATCAAATTTTAATACATGCTCTGGATTTATATCAGTTTTACTTTTCCAGATATCTAATGATTCATCATCTGTTCTGTAAACGGTTGCCCACAGTCTTTCTTTCGGAAGCTTCCAAACATCTGTCAACAGCTCCCAAGCCCAAGTGATTGCTTCTTCTTTATAGTATCCCTTTTCTGGATTTGCCGGATCACCAAGTGACCAATTCCCCAACATTTCGAAAAAAGTATGGTGGTAAGTATCCCTTCCTACTTCTTCCAAATCGTTATGTTTACCGCTTACTCTAATACATTTTTGTGTGTTAGTTGCACGAGTATAATCTCGCTTACCATTACCAAGAAATACATCTTTGAATTGATTCATTCCTGCATTAGTAAAAAGTAGTGTTGGATCGTCATACGGCACAACCGGTGCGCTTGGAATAATACGGTGTTCTTTATCTTTAAAGAAATCTAAAAATTGATTTCTGATCTCCTTAGAAGTCATTAATTATCCTAATCTTTATTAAATATTTCAAAAAATATAAGTTTAAATATAGGAAATTTGAAGCAGTGAATTGGATGATTGATTTGCTGTGTTTTTGATTTTATATCTATGATTAGAAATTTTATCAATAGAGTATTAAAACATAAATCAGTCAGTTTTTTCTATTACCAAATTCATAATGTGTAAAGCAATCCTATAGCTCGCATAAGCAATAAAAGGAGCAACAAGTGCATCGACTGTATAATGGTTATGCTGCAATACGACTGATAATCCTACTAGGATAGAACCTACAAGGAATATTTTTTTCTGTACAGATGTGTAGCTCAGTAGAAACAGCATAAACATCGTTGCAGTATGACCTGAAAAGAAAAGATCTTTATCCAGTGGTGGCCCTGAGCCCAACAATTCAACGAATGGATCTCGTAGTGAAATCATTGTAAGTGGTGGATCCAAAGGTAATGAATACATAAGAATGATTCTAAATAAAACAAGTATTGAATAAGTCAATAAAGCATGAACAAAAACATGTGGTTTTTGAATGAAATAATAAATCCCTAAAAATAATCCGCCATATATCAAAGTAAATGTAGACCATGTTAAGTCTATTGGAGAAAATAAAACTTGGAATGGGTCTGTAAAGGTAAATCCCATTCTTGCTTCGTTATAAATTCTGTAATTTGTGAATGATGTAATTACAACTACTGCTGAAATGATTGAAATAATAAATAAAATCCTAAAGTTCCTATTGGATAATTCATTCTTCCATGTAATAATTAAATTTCTTAAAGACATTGCACTTAAGTCGGTTTGTGATAATGAAAAATAGTGAAGATCAAAATAAAACCAAAGTTAGAGTTTGAATAAAGTATTCTATTTCATTGATTTGCAGTTTAGGAAACTACTTCTTAAAAACTAAATTTTTAAAATCAAGTATGCCTTGTTTTAAGCTTAGAATTTCGTTTTTAGAAAATATTTTGAATAAAAATAATATTCCAACAAAAGATACAAGTAATATAGTTTTAAATGAAAATCTAAGTATAAAGTTAAATTCATTAATAAATAATGAAATTCCAAATAATATTAGTCCAATAAATACAATTTTTATAATTCTATTTTTCTCATACGGAATATAGTACACTTTCTGTCCAAAATAATATGACAATACCATCATCACAAAAATAGAAATTAACATAGAATATGCTGCCCCAATGTAACCATATTGCAAAACTAACAAGATGTTCAAAGTTACATTTATTATAGCGGAGATAATTACTATACCTGCATTATAGCTTGTTTTTTTGGAATAATGAAAACTCAGAGCAAAAGTGTATTGAATTCCTTTTAGTACAAAAGCAAATGAGATTATAGGTATAACTGAATAAGCTATCCAGTAATCCTTGTTGTTTGATAATAATTCTATCAACTCTCTTCCAAATAGTGATATTGAGAGAGCTGAAAAGACTAATACTAATGTATAATATGTCAACACTTTCGAAAGAAATTGTTTCTCATCTTGTGAACCAAGTTTTTTATAGGCAATAGGAAGAAATCCTAGCTGAAACGATTGAATAATAAGCATATTAATTACACTTGCAATTTTATGCCCGAGTGAATAAATCCCAACACTTGAGTCACCGAAAAAATATTTAATAATAAATCTATCACCTAATGTGAGCACAAATGTAAATATTGTAGAAAAAACTAAAGGTGCTCCGTATTTTATCATGTCTAATAGGATTGTAAAATCAATTTTGAAAATGGAATTTTTTATCATCATTGGAATTGTAAAAATGATCACAAATAAATGTCCAATTAGTTCACTTATTATTATTCCCTCAACTCCGATCTTTTGATAAGCCACAAAATAAATATTTGATAAAATGATTAGTGTGAATTTTATCGTAGTTAAAATAATATAAAACACTGATTTTTCTTTTAATCGAATTAAACTTAGTGGAACATTATTGACAATCCCGGCAGAGACTGCTAAGAAAAGAAAAACAAAGTAAACAGTAAAATTTACGTTATCAAATATATTAATTGCAAATTGTTCACTGTAAGGAATGAGTAAACTACTTATAAATATCGAGACAATGAGAGTTGAGAGTAGGGTTGTAAAAACTATAGATTTTTCTTTTTCGGGATCTTTTTCTTGTGCATACCATCGCATCATAGCTGTTGGAAGATTTAATCCAAATACTCCTATAAGTATCTGCATTATTGCTTGAAGTATTGCCAGAATTCCATATTCCTTTGGTAAAAGATGGGCAGTGTAGAGAGGTAGCAGGATAAATCCAACCAGTTTAGTAGAAATATTTCCCAAACTATAAACAGTTGTTTGTTTAATCGTTCTTTTGATATCGGCGAACATTATTTCTTCTCCAGCAATACACAGAGTTGATACGGTCTCTTCTTAGAGATAATTATATTCAGCATATCTATAGAATAAGCTACAATGTTGAAGTTGTAAGGTATTTCATATTCATGTCTGCAATTTGGGCACATAGTTTCCCTCTTTTGATTGGTTGTCCAGAAACCCGGAATCCACGCTGTAGGTGGTGTGAGTTTATGCTTTAATGTACTCAAAGTTTTCTTGTAATCTCTTATCTTCAATCCATATTCAAATTGAGTAACGACTTTATAAGTAGGAAAATGATTTTTTATTGTATCTATGTTTATGCTTCTTAAATGATATGATTTATTAAAATTGTAACGGCACTCAGGACATTGAACAAGTTGTTTTTCAATATTTTCATTATTCGGAAATGTAAGAAAAATATATTTTTTACTAATTCTCTTTATCTCCGAAATAGCATGAATAAATATCTCATCTGGAAGATGTTCTATCATCTCACTACTGAAAACAAGTTCAGAAGAATTAGATTTGATTGGAAGCATATCAGCTGAAGCCTGCATTTTTTCGGCAGTAACATATTTTAAAGCATTAAAGCTTCTATCGATTGCACAAACATTAAATTTTTTATTCAGCTCATTAGAGATTGTTCCATCACCACAACCGATATCAATAATTTTTTTAACATTTTGGGGGATTGTATTAATAATTAAATTAATTTTATCTTTAATTTTTTGATCTAGTTTAGCGTAATCCCAATCAAATTTTTCATAATACTCTGTATTATCCATCTTTTACCATATTTTCAAATTCAGAATAAATTGAGATCAAATTCTTACTTGCTTTATCCCAATTATACTTCTCCAACACAGCTTCTTTTCCTTTTCTCCCCATTTCTTTTCTCAGTTTTGTGTCCTCGTAAAGTGAGATGACTTTTGCAGCCAAATCAGCTTCATTATTTGACTGATAAATCAATCCCGCTTTCGTCTCCTCAATAATTCTAATAATTGGATTACAATTTGAAGCAACAACAGGTTTTTCTAAAATCATATATTGAAATAGTTTGTGTGGAATAGTATTGTCAGTATGAACTGATTTTAAATGAGGGATCAAGCACATATTACTTGCT
>JBDLIN010000317.1:0-4135 GCA_039714835.1 Bacteroidota bacterium
TTATAATCCAGCAAGTTTTGCAATTAGTCAAAACTATTGGGGAGCAGTATCGTTTGAGAAACCTTTTTCATCCTTTAAAAATCAAACCCATTCAATGATCTCAGTTGCTTTGCCAACAAAAGATTATGGTGTTTTTGCAATTACATTAAATAATTTCTGGTCTGAATCACCGGCTTTTACATCAACAGGAGGGCCTGATATAATAGGATTAGCTAACGACAAACCAGAATTATTCTCACCAACTCACATTCAATTAAAAGGATCATATGCAAATATGTTATCTGAGAATATGGCATTTGGTATTAGCTTAAGTTTGCTGAATACGAGCTATTCAAATGTGCAAGTGGGACAAGAGCAAGGTTCGGGTGAAGCATTTACTGTTCTAGTGGATGCCGGCTTTCTTATGAATAATCTGTTTGTAAACTCTACATATACGAAACCAACAAAACTAAAAAACAATTTTATCCAAGGAGAAGAGAATTTAGGTTTTTCAGTTGGATTTGCTTTGCTAAATTTTGGTCCAAAGATATTCTTTATTGACAAAGAGCAAGAAGATTATCCACCATCATTAATATTGCTTGGCTTTTCATATTGGGCTTTAAGCACTGATTTTATCAGTACTAAAATTGCTTTTGATCTGGAGAATAGGATTTATGATTCAGGAGGTTTCGATTATATTCATATTGGGAGTGATTTGCGATTTTATAAATTATTTTCAATTCGTGCGGGATATGTGTTTGATAATGTAAATTCAGAATTGTCATACTTTACTGTTGGAGGGGGATTAATAACAAAATATGGTTCATTTAATGTTGCACGATATAAAAAATATATAACTCCTACATGGAGTTTTGATATTAGAATAAATTTTGGGTATTAAAATGAAAAATATGAAATACTTTATACTATTTTTATTGCTTATAACAATAAATACTTGCTCAGATGAGGTTACGGTTTTATCTGCCATCAAAGATGGTGAAGAACTTGAAGAGAGAGATCTTGTCCCGTTTATGCTTGATCAAAATCATCCAAATCCATTTAATCCAACAACTTCAATACAATTTAGTGTGTCTCAAGAAATGCATTTAACTTTAAACGTCTATACTGAAGACTGGATTAGAGTCGCCACTTTAATTGATAAATCTCTATACTCTGGCTATTACCAAGTAGTATTCAATGCAAAAAATGAAGATGGGGAATGGTTGCCCTCTGGAGAATATTATTATACTTTAGAAGGAGATGGTTTAATAATAACTCGAAAAATGATGCTCTTGAAATAGTATCAAATGATTATAAGAAGAGGTTGTATTTTATAAACTAACACGCATACCATCAAAAGTAAGCTGAAACTTAAACTGTTCTTGGCCAGATAATTTTCTCATCTCGCTTTTCAACATTTCTTCATCATTAATATGAACTAGATAACATTTTTTAGGATTGACTGTTTTAACAGCATCAGCTATTTCATCTAATTCAATGTGTGTTGCTTCAGTGATCATAAAATCAATTGAATAATCATCGAATAGAAACAGATCATCTTTCGAACCGACATCTGCAGAGTAAAAAATGTTATTGGAACTGTTTCCTATTAAAAAACTTGCTGATACAAATTCCAGCCAATCATAATTTGTTAAATTATCTTTGTTGGTAATGTGACTATTTTGTTTGGGGATGATTTCAAAGCTACTTGCAATTTTGAATGATTCATCGAATTCATAACCATTGATGTTTAGTTTGAATCCTATTGTTTCTTCGAAGAGAAATGAAACATTAATAAACTTTTCAAGAAACTCTGTAAAGGTTGAGTGAATAAAAATCTCAAGAGGTTCTGTTCTGCCAGTAATTTTCATTTGAGTAAGTAAAGCAGTAATTCCAGCAAAATGATCAGCATGTGTATGTGAAATTAGAATTGAATCAATGGATTTCACATTTATATTGGAAGCAATAAGTGCCTTAGAAACCCCATCACCAGCATCGATCAGTAAGTTATGATCATTATCTGTAAATAATAGGGATGTGTGAAATCTATCGAGTGATGTTTTGCCGGAACCGGTTCCAATAAAAGTTAGTTCCATAGATAACCTTACTGATTAACGGTAATAACTCTTCCGCTTAATTTATATTTTTTGTTGATGGTTGATAACTGCTTGTTAGCCTCTTCTTTGCTGGAATATTTCCCGACTATCACAACATTAAGTAAAGATCCTCCAACCTCTTTCGGGAATATGCTCGAATAAAGACCATCTTTCTGAAATCTTTTCTTCAAATTTTGAGCATTAGTTTTATTAAGAAATGCCCCAGCTTGAATTGAATACTGTTTCTCTGCAACAACTTCCCTTATTGGTTTTGATTCAGGTTCATCCTCTTCTACACTTTTGTAGTATATATCTTCAGAAGGGACTGTTCTATCAGCTGCTTTTATGTAAGGTGAATTTGGATAATCGTTTTTCAGTTTAGATAAAAGTCCGTCAGCTTTTTTGTAAATACCGAGCGAATAATAATATGAGAATGTTCTGTAAAGAGCTGCATCAGCAAATTGATTTTGCGGATACTTAGTGAAAATTTCTGTGTACTTGTTTACTGCATCAACTCCATTTTCCGTAAGAACTGCATCAAGAAATTTTACCGAAGGATCAGTTGGATATTTACCTAGAAATGTTCCCAACTTGGTTTTTGCACCAATTAAATCTCCTTTTTCAATATCCTTAAGTGCCGGTACAATATTCGGTTGGGAAAAAATAGTTGAGGCTGATACTAATAAAATTAGAAGTGTAGATTTCATAAGATAAAGTTAATTAAAATTTTCTGATAATTCCTTCTCATAAACATTCTCAATTGAAACAAAGTTCCCAAATAAAGTGCCGGATGTTGCTTTAGTGATTTCAACTTTAACATAATCTCCGATTTTCACATCATTACCAACTTGCAGAATGACAGTTTTATTTCCATCTGTTCTGCCGGAGAAGAAATCATCCGATTTTTTACTTTTACTTTCAACTAAAATAATTTCTTCAGTTC
Organism: Bacteroidota bacterium; assembly: GCA_039714835.1. GTDB lineage: Bacteria > Bacteroidota > Ignavibacteria > Ignavibacteriales > Melioribacteraceae > SZUA-22. The sequence continues at coordinate 3,019 of JBDLIN010000317.1, forward strand.
CAATATGTACTTGATTGTTTTCGTAAGAGATCTTCTGCTGTAGATCGATTATTTCAGTAAGTCTTTTTGATTTCACTTCTTCAAGAATATCATCTTCCATTTTATAAGCTGGAGTCCCTTCTCTTGGAGAATACTTGAACATATATGCACCATCATACCGGACTTTTTTCATAACATCAATTGTCATCTGGTGTTCATCATCAGTTTCTGTTGGAAAGCCTGCAATTATATCAGTTGAAAAACTCACACCAGGAATAATATCTCTTGCTTTATCAATTATATTAAGATAGTGCTCTATTGTGTAGGTTCTGTTCATTCCTTCCAAAACTCTATTTGAACCGGACTGGACAGGAAGATGAATATAATTGCAAAGATTTGGATGTTCTGCAATAGTATGTAAAAGTTTATCTGATAGATCCTGCGGATGAGATGTTGAAAATCTGATTCTTATCAATCTGTCAACTTTTGCAGCTGCAGCTAGAAGGTCTGCAAAATCATTTCCTTCGTCTGAATAGGAATTAACATTTTGTCCAAGCAGAGTTACTTCTCTAAATCCCCTTTCAGAAAGTCTTTTCATTTCATCAATAATTGAGTTAAGAGGACGACTCCTTTCTCTTCCTCGTGTGAATGGAACGACACAGTAAGTGCAGAATTTATCACAGCCGCGCATAGCTGAAATCCATGCTGATAAACCTTCTTCGCGATAAGGAATAATATCATCATAAGTCTCGGTTCGGGATAGTTTTACACCAATACCTTTTTCACCTGAAAACGCTCCATCTAAAAATTCCGGAAGCCTTCTATACTCATCTGGTCCGACAACAAGATCGACCATCTTTTTTTGTTCAAGCAGTTCATCACGTAAACGTTCTGCCATACATCCAAGAACACCAATCACTATATTTGGATTTTTATGTTTCAATGTTCCAATGTTTCCAAGTCTTCCATGAATTCTTTGTTCTGCATTATCACGAACACTGCATGTGTTTAAGAAAACTACATCAGCTTTATCCATATCATGTGTGAGAGAGTAACCTTTATCTTTTAAAATTCCCATAACGACTTCTGAATCTGCTAAATTCATTTGACAGCCGTATGTTTCTATATAAATTTTATT
>JBDLIN010000318.1:0-4132 GCA_039714835.1 Bacteroidota bacterium
CTTCCAAAGATTTGGGCAAAACAGAAAATAGAATATTTAATGGTTCAGTATTTCAGTCTTAATTATGGCTCACCAGAAGCAGAAGTGTTAAAGGAACAGATAATGACATTGAGTTTAGCTTATGGAATAATCACAGAGTTTACGAGTTTTTCTGGAGACGTGACGGGAATTGAAGAAGAAGCGTTGACAACTGATAAGAATTTAATAGTTGATGATTTTAGAATTTTGGGGAACTATCCGAATCCATTTAATCCCTCAACAAAAATTACCTTTTCAGTTGGATTAAAATTTTACGATGTAGTTACAATAAAGATTTATAATTCTATTGGTCAGCTTGTACGTGTGTTAACTTTAGCTGTAAATGGTCAAGGAATTTACGAAGTGACATGGGATGGACTAATGACCAATGGAGAGGCTGCATCCTCAGATGTATATGTCTATACAGTAGATTTTGGAAACAGAATTCTTGCTGGCAAAATGTTACTATTGAAATAAGAATGAAAAAACATTGAAAAATTATTATATGCAAAATGATTCCATGGATATAAATCATGATAAAAATTCTAAATAAGATAAAAGCAAAGTGGATACAAGCAAATTGGAGCTTTTTAATTCAAAACAAGGAAGCTGGGACCTTGTGGGGAGTGATGCCATCCATTAATAGTGGATGGCTCTCCCAATAGTCATCTTTGGATGAGCAAGAAAATGATTTTACTTAAATAAATATGAGGTGCAAAAATGGAAGCTAAAAATTACATTAAAATTTCAATTCTATTCTTTCTGGTAATTATGTCTTTCCAAAATATCTTTGCAACGGGTGTTCTCTATGTAAGACCAAGATTCTCCTCACAAGAATATGAAAAGATGTGGATTAAAAAGATTGATGTTGATGTGAATATCCAAGATCAGGTTGCGGTTACTAAAGTAGATCAAATTTTCTATAATGAAATGAGTGAATCTGTAGAAGCAATCTATATGTTTCCACTACCAGAAAATGCAATGATGACAAAATTAGTCTATTGGTTTAATGGTGAAAGATATGAAGCAGAAATACGTGAAAGGCAAGATGCAATTAATGCTTATAATCAAAAACTGAATCAATGGCTTGATCCGGCACTGCTTGAATATATGGGAGATAATCTTTTCCGTTTAAGCATCGTACCAGTGAATGCGAATACTGAAGTTAGAACAGAAATAACTTATGTGGAAATGCTTAATTATGAATTTGGAGTAAGTAACTATAAATATCTACTCAATACATTGGATTTATCCAGCCAACCATTGGAAACTGTTCACTTCTTTATGAACGCGCAATCGCAGAATCTTTATAAATATTTTCAATCACCAAGTCATGAAAATTCAATGAGTACAAAATTGACTAAAGTATCGGATTACAATTATACATTAGAATTTGGTGATGAGAATTATTATCCGGACAAAGATCTAGTGGTAAAATTCGAAACTATTAGAAATGAAGTACAATTCAGTCTCTTAACTTATACTCCAACAGAAGAAGATTCTATGGGTACAGATAGTTTCTATTCCCTCTGGATCACACCACCAGATAGTATTTCAGATGAGGAAACGATTCCAAAAGATATTGTCTTTACTGCCGATGTATCATCGAGTATGGCAGGAACACGTATATATCAAGTAAAGCAATCATTAGATTATTATCTTGATCTATTAAATTCGATTGATAGATTTAACATCATTACTTTCGGTACATATGTTGAGCAATTCAAGACTGACTTAGTTCCAGCATCACCTGAAAATATCGAAGCTGCACATGATTTTGTGTTTCAAATGTATGCTCTTGGAATGACGAATATTTCGGGAGCACTTGATAACTCATTAAATCAATCTTTTGGAGATACAACTTCAAACAATTTAATTTTTCTAACAGATGGGAAACCAACTATTGGGGAAATTGATCCTCAAACAATAATAGATAGTGTTGCCTTAGCTAATGATAAAGATGTAAGAATCTTCTCGTTTGGTATTGGTAATAATCTTAATCGCAATTTGATAACAAGATTGGCAAATGAAAATAACGGATATTCAACTTACATAGCTTCGGATGACAGTATTTCTATTTTAGTTAATAACCATTTCACAAAAATATCAAAACCAATGATCACAGATATCAATATAGATTTTGGAGGGCTTCAAAATTGGGATAGATATCCAAAAATATTTTCTGATCTATATTGGGGAAGTCAATCTGTTGAAATGGGACTTTATACAAACAGTGGGGCCTTCCCTGTTACTATCACGGGAAACATAGGATCGGAAACCGTTGAATTTACAAAAACTCTTAATTTTCAAGATAGCAGCGGTTATCGCTTTGTCCCAAGATTGTGGGCAAAATCAAAAATAAATCATTTGTTAGATTTGATTGATATCAATGGTGAATCTGATGAACTTGTTGAACAAATAATCGAACTAAGTTTACGGTTCCAAATATTAACTAAATATACAGCATTTTATGTTGATCCAGAAGAAGATGTAACTGAAGTTGATTCTGAAAACGATTTACTTCCAGAAGAATTTGTTGTAGAGCAGAATTATCCAAATCCATTTAATCCTACTACATATATCAGTTATGCCTTACCGACAGGGAAAGCAAATTATCATATTGTTATTAAGGTTTATGATGTTCTTGGAAGATTAGTTCAAATTCTTGTGGATACAAATCAGAAACCAGGAAATTATAAAATTAAATTTGATGCAAATGGATTAGGAAGCGGAGTTTATTTCTATACTGTTAGCGCAGATCATTATAGTGTTACAAAGAAAATGATATTAATGAGATAATAATAAACAATAATTAAATATTAGAAGACATTGCATAAGCTATAAGTAGGGGGTACATATAAAGATGTGTTTCCCGGTGAAATGCTGGGAAGCACATTGGGGGGATGCGCAAAGATTTATTATTGTTTTTCCATTATTGACTACCTCATGTCTTTAAAAATATTCTTTATGCAGAACTATTTAGAATAATTTGCTTAAAATGCTTTTTATAATTTCCTATTTTTAATTTCACTGAAATTTAATTCCACCTTTAATCCCATTGTAGAGCAGACCCAAAAATTGTATATTTCAATGTTAAAACAATTGATCTTTTTAGTTATTGAGAAATAACTTTAAAATTTTTATTAAAAACACTAATTGATATTAATTATAGTACAATTAGTAAGAAGATGAATGTCACGATTTAAGTTATTAAAATTTGTTAGTCAATTAATTTCGGTCAACACTCTCAGAAGAATTTTTTCTTTTACAGATCACTATGTTGCTGGATTATTCCGAAGTTTAAATAGTGGTCATCTTTTCCTATCAGCCGCTGGAATTGCTTTTTCAATTATCATTAGTGCTATTCCATTAGTACTACTTATATTTTCAGTATTAGGAAGTATTATTGATCCAAGTACAATTGAAGAGCAAGTAAATACTGCTATAGATGAAATAATTCCGTTCCATGCTTCCGCTCTGTATATGAAAAGATTTATTCTATCTCGTATCCCAGAAGTTGTTGAATATAAATCTCTTGCTGGTTGGATTGGTTCTTTTGGACTATTCTTTACTTCTACTTGGTTATTCAGCAGTATGAGGACGATATTAAATAAAATATTCAAAGTAGAAGAAGTTAAAAGTGCAGTTGTAGGAATGCTAAGAGATTTTGGAATGGTGATAATGATTCTAATATTTATTCTTCTTTCCACTTTCATTCTTCCAGTAATGAATTTTTTCGTTTCTTTAACTGAGGAAATTGAGGTTCTGAAGCAATTCAACCTGGGAGCTTTGGTCGGTGATCTAGTTACATATCTTTCTATTGTACTGATGCTCATTATGTTCTACCTATTTTATTTATTCATCCCATATGGGAAATTGGGTCATAGAGTAGCTATGGTTGGAGCACTTTGGGCTACAATATTATGGGAGCTTGTCCGTTTAATCTTCGAATATTACGTAGTTAACTTTTTAGCATTGAATAAATTATATGGGACTTTTCTCTTTTTTGCTGTAGTAATGTTTTGGATCTTTTATGCTTCAATTGTCTTCCTTCTTGGTGCTGAAGTTGGACAGTTGTACAGAGAAAGAAGAGAGATACGTAATTCAATACCTG
>JBDLIN010000319.1:0-4121 GCA_039714835.1 Bacteroidota bacterium
AATTCAACATTACTACTTTCACCTATTGAAGCGGGTATAGATTTGCTGACTTTATAATATCCACTTAATTCATTAAAACTATATTGTAATTCTGCAGAAGATGATCCATTCTTCTTCACATTAGTAACAATCCTAAATCCAGAACTCTCATTAATACCAATTGAGTTTGGGTTCTCAAATGGATCTTCCCAATAATTATTTATCTCAAAATCATCCACTAAATTTCCTGTTGATATCACATAATTTTCTGCAACAAATGATAATTCAATATTCTGCTGGAATGTTACTCCTTCTGTGTCACCGATCCCTTCACCTAATACTACTCTATACAATTCTCCTGTTTCTAAAGAATCTCTTGGTGTGAATGCAATCATTCCTTTTGCATAAAGACTATTTTCCACAATCAGATTTACAAAATTTCCTTCTGAATCTAAAAACTGAATTGTACCTCCTCCTAGTGTTGCCCCATTAATTGCATGATCAAATTGTAAACGTACTTGAACAGATTTACTGATATTAATTTCTCTATCAGCAGGATAATTACTGACCAAGTTCAGTTTAGAACGAGTTGTAAAATTAAAACTATATTCTGACTGAAGATTCTTATCAAAAATTGTCTTAGCTGTTGTATCAACTGAAATAGCATATGTTTCACCTGGAGTCAAGTTCCCATTCGATTTAAAAATCAAAGTTTTTTGATTATTTTCCCAAGTAAAATCTCCACTCACTGCCGGAGTGATTGAAAATGCAGATTCCGTTATAGCTTCATCCATTCTAATGTCAAAATTAATTTCAATATATCCAGCATTACTTGCTTCAACTTCCCCGTTGTATGGCTTGGTTAATGTTATTGTAGGATGATTTTCATTCGGAACAAGTGAAAGGTTTTTATAAATGAAACTTGAATTATTGGCTGTCACAGTAACAGTTGCTGAATCGAGAGCATAATCTTCAGCTTCTAAATAAACGGTATAGTCACCAGGTGTTAAATCCTCAAATAAAAAATAACCATTATTTTGATCATCCCCGTTATATTCTAAATTACCTGGTTGAATAACGGCCCTGACATTATTAAGCGGTTTTTTAGCATCTCCTAAATCAGCACGCGGTTTATATGAGGATGGAACATTTACCAATGGATCCCTAAGGATTCCTGCAATATTACCAGTAGAATAAGTACCACCATCAAAATGTTCTAACATTGCTCTGGTTATTGCCCATGCTTCATGACGCAGATATTCACTATTCTTCAATCTCCAAGCTTCCGGTAAATAATCATGGAAAGATCCCTCTGAAAGAATTCCAGGCATAGTCAGAGGTCTTAGTACACCCAATCCAGAAGTATTTCCATAAAAACTGAAATCTCCACGGATATTATCCCAGCTTAAATCTTCAACATGATTTACTTTTTCAAAATTTTGATATGCTTTTAATGCATATGATTTAGCATCAGCAAAGGTTGGAGTATTATCATATCCATGATATAACATTAGTGTAAAATTTCTAGTGCCATTATATGCATTAGAATGAATTGATTGAAAGAGATCTACATCATTTGCATTTGCAATACCTGCACGGACTGATAGACCAGGATCATCTGCACCTGAATCACCATTTCCATATCTCGTTAAAATTACAGTAGCTCCCAGTGAATCCAAGATTTCCTTAAGATGAAGTGCTTTATAAAAATTACCTTCAGATTCCCAAAAGTCTGCTTCTTCTATGTGCCTATCATCCCCCTCATGTCCACCATGCCCCGGATCAATACAGATTTTTACACCATCTAAGGATTGTGCAAAAGAAAGAGAAGTGAAAAATGTAACGAATAAAACTTTATATAATAATTTCATATTCTTACCTTAATCAATCTTTAATTTTAATTTATAAATAATACCATCCGTTGTGTTGTAAACAATCTCATTTGCTACAGGTGACCAGCTTGGATACATTTCATGTATATTTTCTGTTTCAGTGAGTTTGACATCAATTGTCCCATCAACTGAAACAACATGAATTTCTGAACTCGTGATTACATAACCATCATCAAAGTCCTTCATATAAACAATCCATTTGCTGTCATTTGACCAATTTGGATAATGAGCATTACTTAGTTCTGTTATTATATTTCCTTCAAAATCAGCTACAAAAGACCCTTTCCCGGCAAATGTAAATAGCAGCTTTGTCCCATCCGGTGAAATTGAAGGCCATAGATAATTCCCCTTCCCTAATGGAGTATAAACTTTACGTTCACCCTTAGAATAAATCACCAAATCACTATTTTCAATTGTTACAAGAGTTTGAGAGTTTTCATTCTTTTGGAGATTTTTAGACACATTTTTTTCAATTAATTCTTTTTCAACTACATACGTAATAGTGTTAGAAGTTTTCTCTAAAGGTGTGGATACGTTTCTAGCTCTTTGTTCTATAAGTTCAGTGCTTTGTGTTTTGATATTATACTTATGAAGTGAAGAGTATTTTCTATTATTAATATATTCACTCTCCCTATATACTATCTCTTCTCCGTCTGTTGATATCATTGGTTCATAACCCGCTCCACTAGCATCCACGATCTTATCTATTTTACCATTTATAGTGTTGTACATCCAAATTCCATCATGGTTTTCGGAAGTTAATAAAATATGTTCCCCTGAAGGACTTACTTGAGGATAAAAGAATTTTCCTTGGTTGATGTTAGTTATTGGCTGATTCGAAGTAACTTGAACGTTTTGTCCAAAAATTACTCCGCCAACCAAAAATAGAATTAATATTTGGTTTCTCATTTAGTATCTCATTAAATTAATTTGAAGTTAAAAATTAGTATACTGAAAATATTGTATATAAACTTATTTAAATCAGTAATTGTTCTCAAAATATTACTCCGAAACTTGATAATTATAAAATAAGTTAGTAGCATTTACATCACATTTAATATTTACAGAGAAAGAATATGAAAAGAGTTTTAATTTTCTTCTTTTTAATTAGTGCTAACCTTTGGGCTCAGAATTTTGAGTTATTAGATAGTACAATTAATTTAGCTATTAAAGATTCAATTTTTCCTGGAGCAGCTATCTTAGTCGGAACATCAGATAGTATCCTATACGATAATGCATACGGACATTTCACTTATGATCAATCCTCAGCCGAGATTGTGAATAATACAATATTTGATCTTGCCTCAGTTACAAAAGCATTTGGAACTAATTTCTGTGTTATGAAATTAGTAGACGAAGGAAGGTTAGATATTCAAAAACCAGTTTCATACTATTTGCCAGAATTTGCTGAAAATGGAAAAGAAAATGTAAAAGTAGTTGACTTGCTAATTCATGAAAGTGGCTTGCCTGCATATTATACTCCGCAAGAAGAAGAAAATAGACAACATATTCTAGATACAATAAAAACTCTTGAACTTGAATATGAAACTAATTCAAAGACTGTCTACAGTTGCTTAAATTTTGTTACAACTATGATGGTAGTAGAATCTATTATAGATGAACCAATGTATAAATTCTATGCTGATAATTTTACAACCCCACTTGAAATGAACCGTACTATGTTTGTACCGGATGAAGAATTTATTAAAGAGTGTGCACCTACAACTTGCAAACTGCAAGGTGTTGTACATGATCCCCTTGCCCGTGGTTTGGAAGGATTATCAGGTAATGCCGGATTATTTTCAACTTCAGAAGACTTAGTTAAACTTTGTCAGCTTTTATTGAATGATGGAGAATACGATGGTAAAAGATATTTTAAAAAAGAAACCGTTCAGAAATTTACAAAACGATATTCTGATCATACTTCTCGTGCAATTGGATTTGATACAAGATCAGGTGAACATCCTTCATCCGGCAAATATTTTAGTGAAGGAACTTATGGTCATTTAGGTTATACTGGTACATCTATTTGGATTGATCCGGTTAAAGAATTATTTGTTATATTCCTTACGAATAGAGTTTATCCTGATGATTCTGCTTCAATCAGTAAAACTAGACCCAAAGTTTATGATGCAGTTATTCTATCTCTCAAAAATGATAGGAATGATTAAGTGATTACGACTAAATTTTAAAACTCAATTTTAATGTATCCCACTGTAAATATTTTCTTATTTCATTAAGATCATTTTT
>JBDLIN010000320.1:0-4115 GCA_039714835.1 Bacteroidota bacterium
CTGAAGCTATATCTCATTGGGCAAAAACTTTGATGAATTGTCATGATTTTTCTCATCCGGTAAAGGAAAAATTAGTTGAAAAGATGGCAGATGTTTTACCAGATAATTTAAATGGAATGCAATTCTACAGCGATGGTACATCAGCAGTTGAGGCTGGTATTAGGGCAGCAAGAGCAATTACCAACAAGCATGAAATGATTTCTGCCTTTCGTGATTTTCACGGTAAATCAATGGGTGCAGTTAGTTTAGCACAAATGGTGCGTGGAGATGTTCATAGTTACGGACCAACAAGGGCACCAGGATTTTATATGGTTCCTCGACCCGATCCTTACCGTCCAATGTTCAAGAAAGAAGATAGTAGCATTGATACAGATGGCTATATCGAGTTTTATAAAACTTTCTTACAAGAAGGAACTGTTGGAAATGTTGCAGCATTTATTTTAGAACCTGCACAAGGTTGGGGTGGTTCTATTTTCCCACCAGATGATTTTTTCCCTAAACTAAGAAAACTCTGCAATGAAAGAAATATTCTCCTTTTTGCTGATGAAGTCCTTACCGGGATGGGTCGCACTGGAGAATGGATGTGTATGGATCATTGGGAGGTTACTCCGGACATTATAACATTTGGAAAATCTTTCGGCAACGGTTTTCCTGTTACAGCAATGGTAGTAAAAGAAGAGTATGCAGATGCTCTCGAAAAAATTTCAGCTTCTTCAAGTTATGGTGGTAACCCAATGGCATGTGCTGCAGCATTGGCTTCAATAGAAGTTATTGAAGATGAGAATATTTTAGAAAATGTAAGAACGGTTGGAGAGTATTTCCAAAAGCGTATGAAAGCAATGAAAGAGTCACATCCAATAATTGGTGACGTAAAAGGTAAAGGCTTTTTATTAGGTATAGAACTTGTCAAGGATAAAAATACCAAAGAACCATTTGATGAAGCGGGCAAACTGGTTTATCAAAAAGCTTTCAGAAAAGGATTAGCATGGATACCCGCCGGAAATATTTTAAGAATGTCTCCACCATTAATAATGGATGAAGAGCATGCTGCTAAAGGAATGGATATGATTGAGGAAGCTATTTCTGAAGTTGAAAAAGAGTTTGGTTATTAATAATTCAAGTATTTGAAAAAAGGACTTATAATATGAAACAATATCGGTTAAACAGGCTTTTTAACGGCAGATCAAAACGCTGTCTAAATGTAGCAATTGATCATGGATTTTTTAATGAATACAGTTTTTTAAAAAGTATTGAAAATATAGAGAGCGCTGTCGAAACCGTTGCGGAAGCAGCACCCGATGCTATACAACTTACTATAGGGCAGGCGAATTATCTGCAATCAATTACCGGCAAAAATAAACCGACTTTAGTAATGCGTACAGATGTAGCAAATGTTTATGGTAAAGAATTGCCAAGCCATTTGTTCAGCCGGATGATTGAAAACCCTGTTGAACAGGCAATCAACCTTGACGCTGCTTGCGTGGTGGTGAATCTTTTTCGAATCCCAAATCAGCCTATGGTTGCTGATCAGTGCATACAAAACATTTTGAAAATTAAACCACTTTGCGATCAATATTCTATGCCGTTGATGATTGAGCCATTAGTTTTCCAGGCTAATGAAAAAGCCGGTGGTTATATGGTGGATGGCGATCCCGAAAAAATTCTCCCATTGGTACGACAGGCAGTTGAATTAGGTGCTGATATAATTAAAGCTGATCCGACCGATGATGTTAACGATTATCATAAAGTAGTTGAAATTGCCGGACGTATTCCCGTTTTGGTAAGGGGTGGCGGCAAAGTGCCTGATGAAGAGATTTTGACAAGGACTAAAGCTATCATAGAGCAAGGTGTTGCAGGTATCGTTTATGGAAGAAACATAATTCAGCACGAAAATCCAAAAGCAATTACAAAAGCTTTGATGGGTATAGTTCATGACAATTTAACAGTAAAGCAAGCTTTGGAATTACTACATAAATGAACAAGCTCGGATCGAAAGAAAAAATATTCTTAGTATTGGATATTGGCACCAGCTACATCAAATGTGGATGTATTGATTCCGAAAACAATATTATATCTCAGTATCAGCGGGAATTCCCAATGGATCAGAAGGAGAGTTCCTTTGAAATTGATTTTAATCTGTTTTTCAACACAACTAATAATCTGATATACGAATGCCTGATAGAGCAGATTGTAAAGCGTTCCACAGTTGAGGCTTTGCTGATTACCAGTCAGGCACAGACCTTTACTGCAGTAGATGAGAACTTTACTCCTCTTCAGAAAGGTATTGTCTGGCTTGATGAACGAGCTGAAGAGGAAGCAGATTACCTCAAACATAATTTGACAAATTTTGCTTCGACAGCAGGTTTTATACGTCCTTTCCCCAGTCTTTATGTATCCAAATTGTTATGGTTGAAACGGAAGAAAACAGACTTATATAACAAAGCCAAGGCTTTTCCGTTAATTAATGAATATTTGGCTTACCAGTTAACCGGTGAATTTTACTCAGATAGTACCAGCTTTGGTATGAGTGGAATGTATGACTTTAGTAGAAATTTAATAAACCCAGAACTTTTATCAATTCTTGGTTTAACAGAGGAATTTTTTCCGAAAATAGAAAAAGTAGCCATGAATGGAGAAGTAATTTCCAAACAGATGCAACAGAAATGGAAGCTGAATTATCGTTTCCCAATATTTTTGTGTGGTAATGATCAGGGGGCTTCGGCATGTGGTGCTGGACTAAAAGAGCCAGGAGATGTTAATATAAATTTTGGAACAGCTATGGTTTTTTATACGATAACAAATTCGTTGATTACAGAGTTAACTGAAGACCAAATTGCTGGTAAACACCCTGTTGGTGATAGTTTTTTCTTACTGAATTACGAAAGTGATTTTGGCATACAAATTCGTCAGCTCAAGAATAAATATTTTGAACATAGTAGTTTTGATCAACTTTTTCAAACCTATCAACAATTTCCAAACGTGGAAGAACAAAAACCCTTTTCAGAGGATGTTGATCTGAATTTTGATTCAAAGAATGATGGGCATCAATTTTGTGCGGGAATAATAAAATATTATTTAGCTCGTTTAAAAACTCATTTTGCTGAAATTAAACAAGTAGCTGATTTGAAAAATGTTTTTATATCTGGTGGAATGATGCAATCGGAAGTATGGCTAAATATATTACAAGAGACTTTGAAAATTCCGATTACTGTAAGCAACAGAGCCAATGCAGGATTATTTGGAGCCTTAGATATTTATATGAAGAGAAAAAATAGGAGAATTGGGAATGACTAATTTCAATTATGAACCATCACAACATGTTCCTTTTAGAGATAAAAAAGTGATCGAGCGAGTTCGAAAAATCAAACGGGAGGAGATTGAAAATCATCCAAGTCATGACTATAAAATACTAGTTGTTCCTGATGCCGATCTATCAATCATTTCATTATTCGATGCCTTTCATCGCATAAAAACAGCGGCTGATAAGAATGACCAGATTGTGATGATTATGCCGAATCCCTGGCCGCAGTTTAGAATGCTGGCTCACATGCTTAATAAATTTCGTGTGGATTGCAGCAAACTACACACATTTAATATGGATGAATACGCTGATCAAGATGGTAATATTGCTCCTGAAAGTTGGAGATATGGTTTTGGTAATGCTTTCAAGAAGTATTTTTATCATAATCTTGATAAAAATTTAAGACCACCAGAAAACCAGATTCATACATTCACAAAGGAAAACATTAATGATTACGGCAAAATGATTTCTGACCTGGGGGAGGCGGATATTGTGTATAGCGGTCCTGGTTGGACAGGACACCTGGCTTTCATCGAACCAGATGCACCAGAGTTTGAAGCTAATTCTATGGAAGAGTGGATGGAAATGGGTCCTCGTATAGTTACACTTAGTCCATTTACACTAGCACAAAATTCAATGCATGGTAGTTTTGGCATGAGTGGTGATCTTGCGATGGTTCCACCAAAAGCTGCGACTATTGGACCTTCTCAAGTTGTTCGGGCAAAAAACCGAATTCAGACATTTGGTATTGGTGTACATGGTACAACAACATCATGGCAAAGATTGGTTGCACGATTGGTAATGCATGGCGAAG
>JBDLIN010000321.1:0-4089 GCA_039714835.1 Bacteroidota bacterium
TCAGATCTTCTTCATCTAATTCAACTCCAAAAGTTGAACTAAGAAATGAAAGAAATGTAATTTTGTCTAAAGAATCCAAATTTACATCCATTTCAAGATGATCTGAAGGATAGATTTCTTTCTCCTTCTCCCTTGAGAGAAATTCTTTAATGATCCTATACTCCTCAAAATCAAGATCTTCTTCATCTTTTTTCTGTTGAGTAATTCCTTTACCGATTTCCGGAAGCATAAATCGTTTTAGTTTACTCAATCTTGTTCGCGGAAGCGGTTCGTCAATTGCTGTGAAATTAGAAATTCTCCGATAGGATGGTGCTCCTTCATTATACTTTGCTATAACCTCCCATCTAAGATATTCATTGATATCAGATATCTCCATTGATTTTGCTTTTACCATATTTGGATAAATCACAGCAAGCAATTGATCATTCTCAAGATACACCCCTACTTCTTCAACAACTTCATCTATCTCAGTAATTTTAGTTTCAATTTCATCGGGTGTGATATTCTTACCATTGGAAAGAACTATCAATTCTTTTCTTCTGCCTGTAACAAATAGAAATCCTTCATCATCAAGATGTCCCAAGTCTCCTGTATGAATCCACCCATCTCTCAAAGTTTCTTCTGTTTCCTGCACCTTGTTGTAATATCCCTTCATTACATTTGGTCCGCGAGCTAAAATTTCACCATCTTTAAATTTAACTTCCATTCCGGGAAATACTTCACCGGGTGAACCAACCTTGACTCTCCCTGGCCGGGTGAATGTTATCATTGGTGAAGTTTCTGTCATACCATAACCTTCCAGAACTTCGAAGCCCAACGTTTTGAAATCTTTGGCAACACCTTCATCAAGTTTAGCACCACCACAAACCATATACTTTACTTCTCCACCAAATTTCTGGTGAACTTTTTTAAACAACTTTTTAGAAAAACCTTGTGAGTTTATTTTTTCAGCTAATTTAAAAAGTAAAGTGGCAACCTTATTGGAATCAATTTTTTCTCTAATAGTTTTTCTAATTAGACTGTAAAACCTAGGTACAGCAATAATGATATTGATTTTATGCTTCTCTAATGTTGCAACAACATCTTCCGATTGCAATGTAGGTGTAAATATTGCAATACCCTTTGAGTATAACGGCGCTATGACAGATCCGGCAAGTGGTAAGATATGATGGAGAGGAAGCAGAACCAAAGTCTTCAGATCTTCAGCATATACTTCAACATACTCTGTAACTCCACGTATATTGGACAAGATATTGCCATAACTGAGCATTACTCCTTTCGGTTTACCGGTTGTTCCAGATGTATACATAATTACAGCTGTATCATCTTCATCAATCTCCGGTAATATCTCCACTTCAGTTTTTATATCATCCAAATTAAATTCATCAAAATTTATTTTGCTTATTGATAACTCAGAATTCTGAAGGGCGGATTCAACTTTATCCATAGTTTCATTAGAATAGAAGATAACTTCAGGTTTACAGTCATTTAGGATATACGCAAGGTCATCAACAGGCAGCATAAAATCGATGGGAACTATAATCGATTTTGTCATAAATCCGGTATAAAAAGCATATACCCATTCAAGTTTGTTTTCAGCAAAGATTGCAATTTTGCTTGTATTTGTTTCATCAAAAAGTGTTGTGTACTTAGTTATATTGGAGAGCAGTTGATTATATGTTACTACCTCATCTTTCCAAATAAGTGCGCTTTTATCTGACTGATGTAAAAACATTATACCTCACAGAAATAAATTATTCCAGATACTTTTGTCAATTTTTGTATTTTATATTCAATATTTACTTAATTATCTGAGAATAATTATGATA
The DNA here is from genome assembly GCA_039714835.1 of Bacteroidota bacterium. Lineage (GTDB taxonomy): Bacteria > Bacteroidota > Ignavibacteria > Ignavibacteriales > Melioribacteraceae > SZUA-22. The sequence goes on from JBDLIN010000321.1 coordinate 1,830, forward strand.
AAAAATTCAACAGTAATAAAACTACTATTGATCTTCTTTCTAATAAGTAATATATCCAATTTATTAGCTCAAAACCAGTTTGATACACTCTTTGTAAGGGAGGTTGGTAAAGGAGTTCATCATATCTACATAGAGGAAAAGAATGTACCGTGGACATTGAATGTCCTCAAAATTAATTTAAATTCCACAGATATAAAAATCGAATCTGTAATGGCAAATGATGTCATAGCTGGTCTTGAGAGAACATCGGCAATGTCTTCAAGATATGACATAGATTCTCACTATGTAATTGGAGGTATCAACGCAGATTTTTTTAATTATAATGGCCGTCCCGTCGGTATTCAAGTGAGTGAAGGTGAAGTGATCACTCCACCAAATAATTGGTCAACAATTGGATTCGATGAATCATATACTCCATTTATCGAAAGACTTTCACTTCAGAGTGAAGTGATAACAAAGAACAGTTCAAAGATGATCCATGGTGTTAATAAAGCCCGTGATACTGATCAAATGATACTATACAACTCATATTTTGGAAGTTCGACAAGCACTAATATTTATGGCAGTGAAGTTGTAGTTCAACCGTTAAAAGATTGGCTAGTTAATGATTCTGTTTATTGCGTAGTAACAAATAAAACTAATAGTGTTGGGAATAATCAGATTACAGTAGGTAAAGCTATTTTATCTGGTCATGGAGCTTCTAAAACATTTATTGATGAAAATATTTCGGTTGGCGATACAATAATCATTATTCACGATCTTCAAAATGCACTTAAAAATACTATAACAGTTGTAGGCGGTTATCCGAAAATTGTATCTGATGGAATAAACTGTGCTCTAGATTGTTTTGCGGAAGAGGGAGGCTCAAACTCTTTCGCAACAGCCAGACATCCTAGAACAGCAGCAGGAATTTCTGAGAATGGAAATTATTTATTCTTTATAACAGTTGATGGACGACAATCAACAAGTAAAGGAATGTCTCTGCCGGAATTAGCAGATTTTATGGTTGGAATTGGTGTGCACAGAGGCTTAAACCTTGATGGAGGTGGCTCAACAGCAATGGTCGTGAGAAATCAAGTGGCTAACTCACCATCGGATGCAAGTGGTGAAAGAAGTGTTTCTAATGCTTTGTTTGCAGTATCAACAGCGTCAAAAGGAGAATTATCACAAATTAGACTTAATACTGAATTTGCAAAGGTTTTTAGTGATAGTATATATCAATTTTCTGCTGACGGATTTGACGATCATTTTAACTCAATTCAAATTAACGAAACTGAAGTAATCTATTCAGTTACAAATGATATTGGTTCAATTACATCGGATGGTTTATTTACTGCAGGATCTGAATCAGATTCTGGTTTTGTCATAGCTGAATATCAAAGTTTTATTGACTCTTCTTTCATAGTTGTGAATTCAATTGTAAAGGTTGAAATCTCTCCTAAGGTCGGTGTTACTGACACTTCGACAAGTATCCTATTCAAAGTAAAATCTTTCGACCTTAATGGCTATGAAATTAAATTAAAAAATAGTGAATATGAATGGAATGTAACTGATGAGAGTATTGGAACGATAGACTCTATAGGAGTATTTGTTGGTAAACAATCCGGAGAAACTGAAGTAATAGTAAAATGGAGAAATGTTAGTGACACTGCAGAAGTGAAAATAGAATTAGGTACAGGTATTCAATTATTGGATTCATTTGAGGAATTGGATGGTTGGACTTTAAAGGGGAAAAATATTGATACGGTTGAAAGTAATATATCATTATCTCCTCTTTATTTTACTCTTGATAACAATTCTCTTCAATTTAATTATAGTTTCACCTATCAAAACGGTGAAAGCAATTGGGCTTATCTAAACAAAGAATTTCCCATATTTGGAATACCGGATAATATTAGCATTGATATAATGTCTGATGATCAAAGTCACACAGTGGCATTTATAGTAACAAATATTAAAGATGAAGAATTCGCTCTTCTAATGAATGCAAAAGCAGAATCTCAGAATGTGTTTGACACCTTATTCGCAACATTTGATAATCCAATTGTATTGACGGAAAATGCTACTTTTCACTTTCCACTACATATTAAAAATATTGCATTGATTTTAGGAAGTGAGCGTGTTCATAATCAAATTTATAACGGCACGATCTATTTTGATAACCTTCGTCTTATATATCCAGATGCAGTTGTAAGTGTTCGTGATAATAGATCGCCACCAAATGAGTTTAAACTCTATCAAAATTATCCCAATCCATTCA
>JBDLIN010000322.1:0-4089 GCA_039714835.1 Bacteroidota bacterium
CATTCTGAGCAATCAGAATGTTTGTAATACTAAATAAAAGTAGTATCACAGTATACAAAGTTCTCATAATTCCTCGAACATTTACAATCGGTTAATTATTATCTTTAATAGATATAAGATGAGAATATTTATCGAAAGTTTCAAACCATAAAATTATTCTGTTTTTGAAACCTTCATGGGATAATCAGAAAAGATAAGAGGCTTAAAAAACCTTCAATAGAAATCCCATTAAAATACCTGCTGCGACAGCTGATCCAATTACTCCGGATACATTTGGTGCCATGGCATGCATAAGCAAGTAGTTGGAGGGATCTTCTTTAAGTCCTAAACTATGCACAACACGAGCACTATCCGGAACCGCCGAAACACCGGCTGCACCAATCATCGGATTTAACTTATTATCACTCTTAAGAAATAGATTCATAACTTTTGCAAATATAACTCCTCCTGCAGTAGCAATCATAAATGATATTGCTCCAAGTACAAAAATCAAAATAGAGTCATTAGTCAAGAATGTTGTAGCTTGTGTGGAAGCTCCAACAGTTAGTCCAAGTAATATTGTTACAATATCAATAAGTGGTTTAGCAGCAGTATCAGCGAGCCGTTTTGTAACACCCGACTCTTTAAGAAGATTCCCGAAAAACAGCATTCCTAACAATGGAAGTGCACCGGGTGATATAAAAGTAGTAAGTATTAGACCAACAATTGGGAACAACGATTTTTCCAATTTCGTTACTGCTCTTGGAGGCTTCATTTTAATTTTACGTTCTTCCGGTGTGGTAAGTAATTTTATAATTGGCGGTTGAATAACTGGGACTAGTGCCATATATGAATATGCAGCTATAGCAATTGCACCTAATAATTCCGGAGCTAATTTGGAAGATAAAAATATAGCAGTTGGACCGTCCGCACCACCAATAATTCCAATAGCGGCTGATTGTTCTACTGTAAATCCTAGAGCTAAGGCAACCATAAAAGTTAAGAAAATTCCTACCTGTGCAGCTGCACCCAACAGCAATAATTTAGGACTTGAGATCAGTGCGGAAAAATCGGTCATAGCACCAATACCTAAAAATATTAAGGGTGGATAAATTCCCTTCATTACTCCAAAGTAAAGATAATTAAGTACACTTCCCTCTTCGTATAATCCAATTTGTAAACCAACGTTTTCTAAAAAAGGAATATTACCCATTAAAATGCCAAATCCTATTGGAACTAAAAGCAGGGGCTCATAATCTTTTTTTATTGCTAAGAAAATAAAAAACAGACCGACAGCAAGCATGATCAAATGGCCGAATGTCAAATTGGCAAATCCTGTAAACTGGAAAAACTGATCTATACCCCTCATGAATTATCTCCTATCTCAACAAGAACATCACCTTCTAAAACAGAATCACCAACATTTATTTTAATCTCCTTGATCGAACCACTTTTATCAGATTTAATATTATTCTCCATTTTCATTGCTTCCATAATTAGAAGTATATCTCCAACTTTTACGGTATCACCCACTTTGGCTTTAATCTCTAATATTGTTCCGGGTAATGGAGCTTTAACATGTCCAACACCTTTTTTCTCAGCTGGTTTACTAGTTTTGGAAGTGTCCTTTCCACCAGAATGAACTACTTGCGGTCTAACCAATTTTGGTGTCTTTTTCTCTTTTACTTTCTTTTCAATTTCAACCTGATAAATAGACCCATTCACCTCAACTTCGGCAATATCATCTTCCAAACTAAGAATTTCTACGTCGTAATTATTTCCTCTAATATTAAATTTAAATTTTTTCATCTTTCACCTATCGTTTTGGATATTCTCTGAGTCCTTGTATCTTTGAACTCCAGGGAGAATATACACGTTGGACTCTTTTAATTGTTAAGACTGTATTTTCAAGATCATGTGCTTCTTCAAATTCCAGATAAAGTGCCGTTGCAATAGCTGCACTAGTATCTCCAGATATTGTAAGATCATCAACATCAGCTGCTCTATGTCCTTTTTCTTTTAATTTTTTTCTTTGCTGAAACGCTAAAAGCTTCTGGAAGTTGGCAATAATAATATAAAGAAAAAGAAGAGACATAAAGACTATAACGTAACCAACAATAGTAATCAACAAACCATCGTTCTCTATTATATTTGATAAACTAAATTGATCGAACATCTTTTCCTCTTTATAATGGTAAATTTGAATGCTTCTTGGGTGGATTAGTATCTTTCTTTGTTGACAGCATTTGGAGCGCACGGATAACTCTAAATCTCGTATTGCGAGGTTCTATCACATCATCAATATATCCATATTTTGCTGCCACATAAGGATTAGCAAACTTATTCTTGTATTCTACTTCTTTTTCATCAATGAATTTAGTTTTTTCCTCAGGATTTGTAAAAGACCTTAACTCGTTTGCATAGAGAACTTCAATAGCACCTTTCGGTCCCATCACAGCAATCTCAGAACCCGGCCAAGCATAGTTGATATCTCCACGAAGATGTTTTGAACTCATAACGTCATACGCACCACCGTATGCTTTGCGTAGAATAATGGTTATTTTCGGTACAGTTGCCTCACCGTATGCAAATAACAACTTTGCACCATGAACAATTATACCACCATATTCTTGAGTTGTACCTGGCAAAAATCCAGGGACATCTACTAACGTTAAAATTGGGATGTTGAATGAATCGCAAAATCTGACGAAACGTGCTGCTTTACGAGAAGCATTAATATCAAGAACTCCAGCTAAATAATTGGGCTGGTTTGCAACAATACCTACAGAGTTACCATTGAAAGTAGCAAACCCAATAACAATGTTGGGAGCATATTGTCTGTGAACTTCAAGGAATTCTGCATTATCAACAATTGAAAGAATTACATCTTTTACATCGTAAGGTTTATTCGGATTTTCGGGAATTATATCATTTAAAGTATCTTCCAACCGATCAATAGGATCGCTACAGATTTTTAATGGAGGATCTTCCATATTATTTTGAGGTAGAAAACCAATCAATTTTCTAATTATCATTATCCCTTCTTCCTCATTTTCAGAGACGAAATGAGTAACTCCAGATTTTGTAGCATGTACTTGTGCGCCTCCCAGCTCCTCTGTCGAAACTTCTTCACCAGTTACAGTTTTAACAACCTTTGGGCCAGTAACAAACATGTAGCTTGTACCCTTAGTCATTAATGTAAAATCTGTAAGGGCTGGTGAATAAACCGCCCCTCCGGCACAAGGACCAAATATTGCAGAGATCTGAGGAATAACTCCGGAAGCCATAATATTTTTCTGAAAAATATCTGCATAGCCACCTAAGCTTTTTACACCTTCTTGAATTCTAGCTCCACCACTATCATTTATTCCAATGATAGGGGCTCCGACTTTAAGGGCTTTGTCCATCACTTTAACTATCTTCTGGGCATACATTTCAGATAAAGAACCGCCAAAGACTGTAAAATCTTGGGAGAAAACATAAACTAAGCGTCCATCAATTGTTCCGTATCCTGTAACAACACCATCGGATAAATATTTTTGGTTTTCTAATCCAAAACCAACAGTCCGGTGATGAACAAACATATCGAACTCTTCAAAGCTACCTTCATCTAAAAGAAGCTCAACTCGTTCACGAGCAGTATACTTCCCTTTCTTGTGTTGTGCATCAATTCTCTTTTCACCACCACCGAGACGCGCTTCTTCACGCATCTTCATCAATTCTTTGATTTTATCTTCAAAAGCCATTTAGACTCCTCTTCTATTAAAATTTAAATATTCAATCTTTATTTTCACAAAATTCAGTTAATACTCCACCGGTTGATTTAGGATGTAGAAATGCGATGTCCAATCCTTCTGCACCTTTGCGAGGCTGTTTATCAATAAGCTGGATCCCCTTTTCATCTGCTTCTTGTAATGCATTGGAAATTCCATTTACATGGAAAGCAAGATGATGAATACCTGCTCCTTTTTTCTCAATGAATTTTCCAATTGGTCCATCAGGCTCTGTTGATTCCAAAAGTTCTATCTTAGTCTGACCAATTTTGAAGAAAGCCGTTTTAACTTTTTGATCTTTAACTTCCTCAATTGCATAACACTCTAATCCAAGTAT
>JBDLIN010000323.1:0-4078 GCA_039714835.1 Bacteroidota bacterium
TCCTCTTTAGCTGGTTCACTTTAGCTACTTGCTTTGGACAAAGCAGCACAATTATAACACCTTCTAATAAATTAAAGGGTGAAACAAGAATTGATAGCTTAAATTCAGAAAAAGAAGTTGAAGAATTTATCCGTTCATTAGACGATAGATATAAGAAAGTTAAAGTAATAAAAGCTGGGGACTTTAAGTATTCACATTCTACTTTTAGGGATAGCTTATACAAAACAATTGCAGATTCTTTAGAAATTAATAGTAGTTACTATAAAGCTGATTTTGACAATAATGGTTATACTGATTTATTTGTTACGAATACCTTTAACGGTTTTAGTGTGTTTATCATTACAAATTATGGGAATAATAATTACAAGACCAATATTATATTTAGACGAACTTTTCATAAAATTATTTTCCCCAAAATAGTTTATTCTAATGGTATTCCTCTAATTGAATGCCATTGGGTAAAAGAACAAGAATGGTCGAAATATAATTTTAACAAATATGAACTTGAAAAAGAATTGTTAGTTTATAAATTCGAAAGTGTTATTGAATATAACGAGAATCCATCAAATTATGAGATAGAAAATATATTTTTTTATACCTCTAAATGCTATGGACCTTGTCCAAGTTTTGAATTGGAAATAGATTCAAGCAGAGAGGCTTACTTTAATGCAATATCGGATAACCGAATAAAAAGAGGCGAGAGTGAACTAAGGGGAGAGTATTTCACCACAATTGACAGCATACATTATAACAAACTAATTGAGATATTAAATTATCTGAGTTTTGAAAAGTTAAAACATAGTTATTCAGTTAATTGGTTTGATGACCAAGACTGTTTATTAGAAATAGTATATGGTGAAGGTAAAATTAAGAGAATTGATGACTATGGATTAATAGGGACTTATGGTTTACGAAAAGTATATAGATTATTATTTGATTTAAGATTCAATCAAAACTGGAATAAATAAAACTAATTGAAATTTAAGAACGCTGCAATCTCACGTACTAAAGATCACCTCTCATCATACTTAGGGCGCCAGGCTAAGTGGAAGTGGTTGTTTTCATCTAGTAAGACAAAGCCCATAGGAAGATTAGATTTGATCTCATTGAATATTTCTTTACGGAGTTCGTAGGTTTTTATGTCTCTTGTGCGGAGATCTGCGGTGTTGCCTTGGTAGTGTTCGCTATAAGTTGCGGAGTGTTTAAAATCGCAAACGGAGGTTACGACACAGCCTACCAAAGATAGATCTATATGCTCTCACTTGGAAAAGCTTAAAAAGTAATGGGGGAAAATAAATTAACAACTTTTAATTCAATAATATATAATACTAATTCAGAATTTGACAATCATCTCCAATCTATTTAGTTTGCTTTACATCTATTTAAATATCTACAGGTGTTGTTTCAATGAAAGAAAATATTACTATTGTAGTACTTCTTCTATTTAATTTTTCCAGTCAGATATATTGTCAGCCAAATTCTAACCAAAAAATACTTCTAATTCGTTGTGATGATATCGGTATGGCTCATTCGGTTAATATGGCTGTAAAAGAAGTGATTGACCTTGGTATTCCATTTTCTGCTTCCGTTATGTTTACCTGTCCTTGGTACGCAGAAGCTGTTAATATCTTAAAAAATAATAATCATGTCTCTATTGGTATTCATTTAACCTTGAACTCAGAATGGAAAAATTATAGATGGGGTCCGGTATTAGGTAAAGAGGCAGTTCCAAGTTTGGTTGATAGCAATGGATATTTTTTCCCTTCAAGAAAATTATTTTATGAAAATAATCCAACTTTATCTGATGTTGAAAATGAATTAAGAGCTCAGATTAAAAGAGCTATAGACACGGGATTAAAAATTGATTATGTTGATTATCATATGGGGACAGCTGTAGATAAAATTGAACATAGAGAAATAGTTGAAAAGTTAGCAGAAGAATACGATTTAGCTATTTCAAGATACTTTGGTGAAGTTGATGTTAAAAGTCTTTATAATGATCCTATTGAACATAAAACTGACAGCCTAACAAGAATATTTGAAGAAATTAAAGCTAACCAATTAAATCTTCTTGTGTATCATGTCGGTATGGACACACCAGAACTAAGATCTATGATTGACATGAACTCTTTTGGTCTTAAAGAAATGAGTAAACATAGAAATGCCGAACTTAATGCACTTTGTTCACCCTTATTTGAATATCTTATAAGGAATAACAATGTACAATTGCTTAATTATAGAGATGTAATTGATTCATTGAATCTTAAAAATATGAGACGGCCAAATTTAACAGGTTATTAACATGTTAGTTATTTCAACAATAATTATTCATGACATATTTTTTTATTTTTGAGGTTGAAAATCTAATCAGATTCGATTTAGATGAGTTAAAGAAGAAGAATATGTGTATTATAAAAAATGCTGAGCATAATTAGAAAATCATTTAGTAAATTATCTCATAAAATATGAAATTAAATTATTGCATAGTAGCAAACAAAATTATAAACGTAAACAAACGAAAATATATTGAAATATAACGTAAATTTTATTATATTAGAATAAATAATTTTAATAATCTATTAAAATGATTAACAGACACAAGAAAATACTTGAAATATTAGCAGCACAAGAGAATGTCTCAGTAGCAGAATTGAGTATGAAACTTTCTGTATCTGAAGTTACAATAAGAGCGGATCTTACCGCACTTGCAGAGGTAGGTAAAGTGCAGAGAATTCATGGAGGTGCTCAACTTCTTGAAGAGAGGATTCGGCAAGAACATTCATTCCAAATTAGAAAAAGTCAGAATTATGAAAACAAAGTGAAAATTGGAAAATATGCTTCACAATTTGTTGAGTCATTGGATTCAATTCTTTTCGATTCCAGTACTACTGCATTGGCTATGGCTACAGCTTTGCGTGAGAAAAATGATATTAAAGAGACTACTGTAATTCCAACTGGAATCTGGACTGCAATTGAGTTAATGAGCTGTTCTAAAGTTAATGTTTTAATACCAAGCGGTTATTTGAGAAGTGTTTCTGGTTCAATTACTGGTTTACCAACTAGTGATTTTTTTCAAAACCTAAATATCAACAAAGCTTTTCTTGGCGCATGGGGAGTATCTATTGACAAAGGTCTTACAGATTCTCATCTTCAAGAGATCGAATTAAAAAAAATGATCATTGCTAAAACTAAAGAAGTGATAATTTTGGTTGATGGGAGTAAATTTTCTCAATATGGGCTTGCTTCATACTCTGACATTAAAGATATATCAAAAATAATTACAGATAGCAGCGCACCAAAAAATATTATAAAAAAAATAAAAGATTTAGGAATAGACGTACATATAGTTAAATAATTGAGAATGCATATAAATTCTATCACAATAAAATGATAAACGACTTAACAAGACAAAAAATAACTGAACTTGTACTTGAGGAAGTAAAAAAGTTTTACAACTCAGCCAGTTATGAAGGAGATGCATCAAGTAACCTCATTCCGCTAGGTGTTTCAAATAGGCATATTCATTTAACTGAGGATACATTTAAAAAATTGTTCGGTGAGGAATCTGACTTTGAGGAAATGCGTCCTCTTTATCAACCTGGGGAGTTTGCAAGTAAGCATGTCCTTGCCATTGTGGGCCCAAAACTGCGTTCTATTCCGGCTGTAAGAATTTTAGGTCCTCTAAGAAAATATGATCAAGTTGAAATATCCCTTACAGATGCAATTTATCTTGGAATTAATCCTCCTGTCGTTAACTCCGGTGATTTGGAGAAAGCTGTATCTCTGACATTGATTGGTCCGGCAGGATCAGTATATCTTGATAGGTGCGCTATTGTAGCAAACCGTCACATCCACATGACTAATGCAGATGCAGTAAAATTTGGAGTTAGAGAAGGAGATTTTTGTAAAGTCCGTATAGGTGGGGAAAAAGGGACAATATTTGAAAATGTTCTAATAAGAATAAATGATGCTTGGAAACTTCAAATTCATCTTGATACTGATGACGCAAATGCAGCAAATGTTCGCAATGAAACTTATGTCGAATTTATTGGGAAGATGTAATGTTGTTAGGAAAAGT
>JBDLIN010000324.1:0-4077 GCA_039714835.1 Bacteroidota bacterium
CCATAGAGATCAACAACTGCTTGAACACTTGAGGAGATTGAAGCATTACTATCTTCTTTGTCAAAATCTGGCACTTCAGAGGTATATCCAACCATAAGAGAAAGATGCCCTCCAGCAGAACCTCCGATCACAGCAACATTTTCTTTATCAATATGATATTCATCAGCATATTTCTTCAACCATCTAACTGCTGCTTTTACATCAAGTATTTGAGCTGGATATTTTACTTTATCAACAAATCTATATTGGACAGTTGCAGTAACATACCCTCTCTTTGCAAAATCGACAAGATATATCAAGTAATCATGCTTATCCCCTTTTTTCCATCCACCGCCATGAATAAATAATAATAGAGGTGCGTCTTCCTTAATATCTTTAGAATGATATATATCCAATTTCAATTCGGTTGAATCAATTGTTTTATATACAATATCCTTATACTCTTTAACATCATCTGGAACCGGGAAATCTTTTTCGATAAGGTCTAATGAGCCGAAAAAATAAGCTATCTTCATTGTTGTCTCACTCGAATATCCATCCGGCATTTCGGGAGGTTCATCTTGACTAAAAAGTAGTATAGGTATTAATAATATTACTATGACAAATATCTTTTTCATAATATTTCCTTTTTCATACTTAAAATTGAAAACTACCTTTATCTTTTTCTAAATTAAAACTGAATTTCTAATTTCATCCTAATTTACAAAGTGTGTGCGATTGATTCCTAAACTATCAGTAACTTCAAGCATCTCAGATAATTTATTAGTCAGAATAAAATCTACCCCCATACTAAACAACTCTTTTACTTCTTCTTTTGTATCACCGAAATAATAATTCACCTTAACATGGTTTTGCTGCAGCTTGATAATATCATTTTCTAAATTCGAATCGTTTCGTTTTTTCAGAAGTTGAATAAATGTGAATTCCCCTTTAATTGTTTCTTCAACATACTCATCTCTGTTCTCTTGTCGTTCCATATTACATATCACAATATTTGGATTAACTTTTTTAACACCTCTAGCTGCATCTAAGCCACATGCAATAACTCCTTGATGAATGCGCCCTTCGGAAATAAGAATTTTTGCAGTTGCCTCACCTAATTCTTCATCACCTTTTAGATGAATATTTAGCCAAATGTTTCGGGGCATCATCTCAAGTGTTTCTTTTAATGTGGGAACTTTCTCACCAATAAACCTCTTCGATTTCCAACTTCCTGCATCTAGATTTTTAATCTCATTTAAAGTAAGATCGGCAACTGTTCCATTACCATTAGTTGTTCTATCAACTGTTTTATCGTGCATAATCACTAATTTTTTATCTTTGGTCATTCGCACATCAAATTCAATCATATGTGCACCAAGACGAATTGCTTCTCTAAATGCAGAGATAGTGTTTTCGGGATGAGTTTCCATAGCTCCACGGTGTGCACAAATTCCTCGCAGTGGTAATTGTACTTTTTCTTGATGGTCATTTTTAAATTGTGCTAAAAGAACTAATGGCAACAATAAAATTATTATTACTATTAATGTTCGAATCATTTTATTTACACCAATCTCCTAAAGTTTTTTCTTTTTTACTTCTTCTAATTTTACGTCATCAACTTCATTCACATCTTGAATAGAAATATTCCTTACGTTTTTAAGAATGAACTGTGGTGCATCCTTTCCCTTTTGAGCATCTATGTGATAAAAACTTGCATCATGAACATCATCTAAAACAAAAGCGGGACGCTCGTCACTATTTAAATAACGCAATACTACATTACTCACTCTCAACCCTTTCACATAACGAAAATAGATTCCATAAGCTGGCATTGAGTGCCATCGATAGGGATCAGGATACGTATCAATATTTTGAGGAACCTCTTTTTCAATTGCCTCCTTTGAAGCACCTCCTCTGTAATAGATGCGGATATTACTTAAAGATAAATCTTCAATGTAATGCCCAGGAATACCCATCACCATTCCTGCCCCTAATTCTGGAGACTTTGGACGTCCACCCACATCGTAAACATTTAAGTTACTGATTGAAATACGTCTGCAGACACCAACTGGAACTCCTTCGGGACCACGCATTCTTGCATTCAGCCGGATGAAGAAAGGAGTATCAGTTACATCCCGCATTGTTATGTTATCGAATGTCAGATCTTCAATTATTCCGCCATCAGCTGTTTCAATAGCGATTCCGCGTGAACGCTCGAAAACACAATTAGAAACTGCTATATTCTTGAAACCTCCATTTGATTCTGTCCCTAATTTCAGACGACCTGTAATGCAATGATTTGCTTCAGGATCTTCATCCTTGAAGTCACTTTGAAATGTCCCATCCATCAAGGAACCATGATCATAGCCATACACCTGGCAATTTGAGATAGTGACATTCTCAGTAGCCCGTGCGTAACCAAGTGCGAACGAAGATTTAAGACAAAGTCCGTCGTCAGTAGGTGAGTTAATAATACAGTTTGAAATAGAAACATTTTTGCAACAGTCAATATCAAATGCGTCACGGTCGGCATCAGCCCGTACATTATCGATAGTTAAATTATCAACGCCCGTAGCCAAAATGCAGAAGTGTCCACCATGAAGAATGGAGATATCGCGAATCGTAACGTTGAAACAATTTTTCAAAGCAATTGCCTTATTTCCTGATCCTTTAATGTCAGGTTTATCGTATGTTTGTAATCCCTTACCCCAGATCATTCCCTCTCCTGTAATCGCAATGTCATGCAGGCTATCTCCATAGATCAGACTATTTTTCCAATAGCTATGCCCAAAGTCCTGAAACTTTTTATACCATGCATTTTCCTCGGGCAAGTCATATCCTACTCCATCCACTTCTTCATTTCCAATTAATACAGCTCCTTGATCAAGATAAAGTGTGATTTTACTTTGCATGCGAATCGTATAGGAAAGATAATCCCCAGCAGGAAAATAAACGGTTCCGCCTCCATTCTTTGCAGCTACATCAATTGCAGAATTAATTGCCTCGGTATTATTAGTTCTGCCATCTCCAATTGCTCCGTAATCAAGTATGTTATAAAACAAATCTTGTGCGGAAACAGTTACTAATATAAAATGAAATAACAATACTGTCGTTCTTTTCATTTAATTCTCCTTCGAGAAATAATCTATTTTATACTATAGTCAAAAATAAATTGTAATTTGTTTTAAACCCTAATTTTATATCTCATTCACATTTATATCCATTACAAATATTTGTCTAAAATCATTACCTTCAACATCTTTAACAATTTTGCCTGCATTATCTTTTGTTGGAGTAGGAATCACATATGCAAGCATATTTCCATCATGAGATACAACCAAATGCTCACGCGTTTTATTATCATTAGTCAGAATTTCCGTTCGCTTCTCTTCAACATTTATCGCTGTAATATTTCCACCAGTGATACAGAATATCCATTTGTCAGATGGGTGCCAGCGAGCAGCAGAAGCATTTTGTTTGAAGTTTGATATTTTAATTGGCTCTTTTTGTAAACCATCAGCATTTATAAAAAACACTTGACTAATACCTTTTTCATCCTCTGCAGTAAAGACAATTATCTTCCCATCATGAGAACCTCGAACTGTTCCACCTAATTTCATTCCTTGTGTTAATCTTCGAATGGCTATTCCTTTTGCTGGTGTTGGATATACACTTTTCGTTCCGGCTATTGCAGATGTGATATCAATATCAAGCGGAATATCTGCAACAAACAGATCAGAGTAATAATCAATTCCATTTTCTGCTCGAACTTTTCCTACAAACGCACGCATAGTTCCAAGAGAATCTACCCACGAATCATCTGCAGCATGTTCAATTTCACCCGGTTTTGATTTTCCTTTTTCTACCGGACGAACAATCAAACTGAAATAATGTGAATATCCTTCCGGAGCTTTTTCGCTCGGCTGCAGAAAGGCAATCGTTCTATCATATTTTTGTACCAAATAATCATCATAGGTAAATCCAATACGATTACCGCTACGAGTGTATTCATGACGATGTGAGCCGCCACGATGTGCGCCTGGAGTTGTCGGATTGTTTTTCACATCCCTCATATCCGGTTTTTCAACAATACCG
>JBDLIN010000325.1:0-4027 GCA_039714835.1 Bacteroidota bacterium
TCTTACTCTTAATCTTTTTAGAGATGGTGACTAAGAGTAGACTATGAGCAATATTGTAAAATATTAACGATAATTTAAAATAATTAAGTCATTGCGAATCCAGTCCGTCAACTGACGGATTAGAGATGAAGCAATCTATGATAGATTACTTCGTCGTCTTAAGAACAGACTCCTCGTAATGACAGGAAATATAAACAGATGAAAAAGACATTATTATTTATATTACTCACATATACACTGATCTATAGTCAAACACATGATACACTTCAACACAAACTAAAAGATGTTGTTGTGGAATCGTTGCATCAACCTATATTATTCTCTGATGTAAACCGGAGTATTGATATCGTTGATTCAACGAAACTTTCATCTTCATCTGTCGTTTCACCTCAAGAGATCTTAAACTATTTAGGATCAGTTGAATTAAATAAAAGAGGTCAAAATGGAGTGCAGGCTGATGTCGGAATCCGTGGAGGCAGCTTTGAACAAACTTTAATAATGTTGGATGGGATCAAGATCATAGATCCCCAAACCGGTCATCATAATCTTAGTCTTCCAGTTTCCTTATCAAACTTGGATAGAGTGGAAATAGTTAAGGGAGGGTCTTCTTCAATTCATGGAGCAAATGCATTCAGCGGTGTAGTAAATTTTAGGACAAAAAGGAATAATAAAAATAGTCTTGATGCATCACTGGAAGGAGGGGAGTATGGGCTGTTTTCCGGATCATTATTTGGAAGCTACAATTTAGGAAACCTCAGCAATAATTTTACCTTTGAGAAAAGCAGATCTGATGGGTATCGAGAAAATACCGAGTATGATATAACGAATATCTCATATGGTGCTGCTCTAACCGGGAAAAACAGTCTGATCGATTTTTACTTGGGATACTCAGATAAAGATTTCGGAGCAAACAGTTTTTATACAAATATGTTCCCGCTACAAGCAGAACATACGAAAACAACATTTGCTAAACTTTCTGCTGAATTTGGAACTGATAGTTTTAATTATTCGATTAAAGGATATTGGAGAAATAATGATGACGAATTTCTGTTAGACAAAACTGATCCAGATTTTTATAAGAATAATCATCTTACAAATATTTTTGGTGGTGAGTTAAATCTTTATTTAACATCGTTTCTTGGGAAGACCAACATTGGAGGAGAATTCGTTTACGATAAAATTGAAAGCAGCAACTTAGGCGGTCATAACCGTGACAGAAAAGGAATTTATATTGAACATCATTTCAAAAAGTTCTCAAATTTAAGCTTTGCTGTCAGCGGATTCATTTACAATTACTCATCAATTGGCTGGAAGATGTGGCCAGCGTTGGTGTTGGGATATAAGATAACAGAATCATTAAAGTTGTTCACCAATATTGGAAAAGGATTTAGAATCCCAACCTACACAGAACTTTTTTATAATGATCGTATCACAAAAAGCAATCCGAATTTGACTTATGAGGAAACACTAAATTATGAATTGGGGATGAATTATATTTCATCCATGGTTAATTTTTCAACCTCTATATTTAGAAGGGAAGGGAATAATCTTATCGATTGGGTAAGAACATCAGAAGATGATCCTTGGGAAGCCATGAATATCACTTCACTTAATACTAATGGAGTAGAATTCAGTGTTTCTACAAATTTACAGAAACTCTTAATAGGTCAACCGTTTAATTTTGTACGGTTTCAGTATGCTTATCTAAATTCAAATAAGATTGAATCTGAATTTGAGTCAAAATATTTATTAAAATATTTAAAACATCAAACAATATTAACAATTGGTCATGCATTTTTTGCTAAAATAAATTTTAATTGGTTCTTACGGTATGAGGACAGAATAAATGTGAACGACCATTTTATTGCAGATGTAAAAGTTGATAGGTCGTTCAGTAATTTTAATATCTACGTCAAAGCAACAAATATTTTTAATACTCCATATTACGATATTGCTGGAGTTATTTTACCAGGACGGTGGATTGTAGGAGGAATAAAGTTCTCGATTGAGTAAAATATTATTGAACACAGATTTAATTGATAAAATCATCTGAAATCATAATCATCATAAAAAATCTGTGTTCTATTGGTTTACTTTTTTGAATCTTTTGGTTTACAACCCAATTTAAATTGAATAGGAATTGTAATCTCTGCTGAAACTGCTTTTCCATCTTTTTCTGCCGGCAGCCATTTAGTCTTTTTTATTGCATCAATAGCTGCTTTGTCACAATCCTCATTAACAGAGTTTACTATTTCAGTTTTAGTAACTTTGCCTGTTTTATCAATTGTAGCGGTAATAAGGACTTTCCCTTCAATTCCGCTTTCTTTTGCACTAATCGGATACTTTACATTTTTTGCAATCGCAGACATGCCTCCATCAGGAGATGGCATTTTATCCAACTCCTTCTCTTGTGCAAGCAAACAGATTGATGAGATTATTAAAACAACAAAGATTTTAATTAGTGAGTTCATATTTCCCCCATAATGGTTAATGAATTATTTTATTATTGTAATTTAAATAGTATTGGTACGGTCACTTGAACATTTGTTTTTTCTCCATCGTAGTATGCAGGAGTAAATTTAACTTTTTCTACTGCATATGCTGCAGATTCATCACAGCCAGAACCAATTCCTCTTATTATTTCAGTTTTTACAACTGTACCTGATGTATCAATGTATGCTTTTATAAAAACGCGTCCTTCAATACCATTTACTTTTGCTTCTTTGGGATATTTTACTTCTTGCTGAATTGCCTTAAGTCCACCAATAGGTGAAGGCATTTCTTCTGCAACAATAAAGAATATTTTTTTATCAATCTCTACTGCTTGGTTTCCATAAACAACAACATTTACTGTATCAATATCTTTAGTTTTGTAATGGAAGGCACCAAAAGAAAAACGCATTCTATATTTTTGAGATATTCCATCATTTACATATTTCCCAAATTTCCAATCACTCATTTTTTCTAATAGTTTATCATCTATGGTTGAGTCCCATTTTTTTTCTGCTTTTAGCTTTTCAATACGACCATTATTTATATATAACTCATAGAAATATGGATTTTTTATTTCCCCTCTGTCTTTTAAATTATTAAATATCTTAAAAACGTCTTCTTGCATCTTCTTTTGGGTTTCCTCAGGAACTAGTCCTAAAGTGTAACGTTCATAATTAGATACTTTATAATACTCAACTTCATAATTTGGAAGTACATCAATGCTATTTTTTTTGTTACATCCAAATAATACTGCTATAAAAAGAATTATTAACAATAGTTTTTTCATTTTAACCTCAAATTGTTGGTTTTACAATTATATCATTTGCAAATGTTGCTTTAACTTCGGTCTCAGGGAGACTATGGAAGAGCATTTCTATCATTTTATTTTGATGATTAATTTGTTGTATGCTCATTTCAATATCTTTTTTGTATTCAATAGACTGAGAGTACATAAAAATTGATATGATCAATAAAACGACAGAAAACGTATATCCAATCACTGTTGGAATATTGAATTGAAATAGTTTTGATTTTTCCCTCTTTGCAATAGTTGAGTTCAGAATATTTTCTTCCAGTTCATTTGGAATATTGTCCAAAGTTGAATGGATACCTTCTTTAATCAAATTTATATTTTTGAAGTATGTTCTGGCTTCTTCATCTTGTGAAAGTTGTGAGAAGAGAAATACTTCTTCATTTTTATTCAATTCATTATCGAAGTATTTATTTATAAGTGTTTTTATTTCTTCGCTGCTCATTGTAACTCCTTCTACTTGTTATTACAACATCTATAATTTCTTTGAAAGTCTTTTAATTAATTTTTGTCTTACCTTATATAGTCTGGCTTTTACTAGATTTTCATCAATATCATTCAGCTTTGCAATTTCTTTATAACTCAATCCGCCATATTCCTTAAGTAAAAAAACATCTTTCTGCTCAATCGGTATTGTTTCCAGTTCAGATAGAATCATAATCCGTAGCTCTTTCTGTTCAAAGATCTGTTCAATATTTTCATCAGATTCTTCTTCGATTTCAG
>JBDLIN010000326.1:0-4017 GCA_039714835.1 Bacteroidota bacterium
CGCCCAAATAGTAAACATACCCGATCCAATATTTAAACAAGCCTTATTATCCCATGGTAATAATACAGGGGTAGAGATAGACACCAACTATGATGGTGAGATACAAGTAAGCGAAGCAGAGGCTATAACCGATTTTCTCGATGTAAACGGCCAGTTTATAGATATAACAGACCTAACCGGTATTGAGGCGTTTATTAATATCATAGATTTAAATGTAAGAATGAACCAACTCACATCATTAGACTTAAGTCAGAATACACTATTAAATATCTTGTATTGTAGTGAGAACCTACTAAGCTCACTAAATATAAGTCAATGTACAGTTTTAGAAGAGTTATGGGCAGGAGATAACCAACTCACTTCGTTAGATTTAAGTAATAATGTAAACTTAACTCACATTTATTTATACGACAATTTATTAATTTCACTTGATCTTACTCAAAATATATACATAGAACATATATCTGTTTCAAATAATCAATTAACGTTCTTTGATTTTAGAAACGCTGCTAACGAGATTGTATTGGGTTTTAGTGCTCATAATAATCCTGATCTAACGTGTATTTTTGTAAATGATGCTGATTATTCATCTGCTAATTGGTCAGGTATAGATGAAAACACCCATTTTGTAGAAACCCAAGAACAATGTGATGCTATTGGTATTGATGAAGTGTCACTAAATGAAGAATTTACTATTTACCCTAACCCTGTAAAAAGCACATTGTCTATAGATTATAATAGCGATATAAAAATTGAAATTATACAACTATATAATGTTCTTGGTAAATTGGTTTTAGAAGATAATAACAACTTCCAAACAATTAATGTAGAATCACTACAAAACGGTATCTATTTAGTGAAAATCACTACTGATCATGGTAGTTTGATGAAAAAAATTATTAAACTTTAGAATAACTTATTCAAAGATTATTTGGTGATGCATTAATAAGATTCCGAATTTAATTCGGAATGACTGTGTTTCACAATATCCCCTAGACTCATCAACAAATTACCCCATTACATCATTCTATCATTAAATCATCGCATCATTCAATCATTACAATATTAACAAACTTTTTACTGTCATTTTGGCAGACACTGTAAAATGGTTGTATCTTTGCGACAAATCAATATATCTAGTGTCTATCCGAAAACTCTACAAAATTAGAAATTATTCTTTTTACGATATTTTCACTTTTTTCAAATTCCTGATACACAGGCATCCAAAATTATCAAAAAGTAAAAATCTCATCAAAAATAATCAATTTCATAAAATTTGACAGTTTTCGGACAGACACTATCTAAAAACACCGGCTTAGCTGATGAGTAATAAACAAACTATAGACGAAAAAAAACAAGGACAAGCTCTACTGACAGATACCGTTTCACTAAATACTAAAAAGGTTTATCTGGAAAGTTATGGTTGTCAAATGAATTTGAATGATAGTGAAATCGTTGCATCTATACTTTCTAAACAAGGTTTTAATACTACAATGAACATGGAGGAAGCTGATCTGGTTTTAGTAAATACTTGTTCCATTAGAGAAAAAGCCGAACAAACTGTTCGAAAACGTCTTGAAAAATACAATGCCGTAAAAAAGATAAATCCAACTATGAAAATTGGTGTATTGGGTTGTATGGCAGAACGATTAAAAGAAAAATTTTTGGAAGAAGAAAAAATGGTCGATCTGGTGGTTGGTCCTGATGCTTATCGTGATCTGCCTAATTTAATTGAAGAAGTAGAAGGTGGTAGAGAAGCAGTCAATGTTATCTTATCGAAAGAAGAAACCTATGCAGACATCTCTCCTGTTCGCCTTAATACCAACGGTGTATCAGCTTTTGTGTCGATTACAAGAGGTTGTGATAATATGTGTACGTTTTGTGTAGTCCCTTTTACGAGAGGTAGAGAAAGAAGCCGTAGTCCTGAGAGTATTATTAAAGAAATTAAAGAATTACAAGACAAAAACTTTAAAGAAGTGACGCTGCTCGGACAAAATGTAGACAGCTATCTTTGGTATGGAGGCGGTCTTAAAAAAGATTTTAACAAAGCGACTGATGAAGCGCAAAACGGGGCAATTGATTTCGCCAAATTATTAGAAATCTGTGCTTTGGAGTTTTCGGAAATGCGAATTCGCTTTTCAACATCCAATCCGCAAGACATGAAATTGGATGTGATTCACACAATGGCAAAACATAAGAATATTTGTAAATACATTCATCTACCGGTGCAGAGTGGTAGTACAGCTGTTTTAGAACGAATGAATAGAAAACACACTCGTGAGGAATATATCGAGTTAATAGATAACATCAGAAGTATCATACCCGATTGTGCCATCTCTCATGATATGATTGCCGGTTTTTGTGGCGAAACAGAAGAGGAACACCAAGAAACATTAAGTTTAATGGAGTATGTAAAATATGATTTTGGGTTTATGTTTGCCTATTCCGACCGACCCGGAACACCGGCTCATAAGAATATGACTGATGATATTCCGATGAAAACTAAAAAAAGAAGACTTAGCGAAATCATACAATTACAACAAAAACACGGATTATACAGAATGGAAAAGTTTATCGGAAAAACTGTTGAAGTTCTAATAGAAGGTGATTCTAAGAAATCTAACGAACACTGGAAAGGAAGAAATTCGCAAAATGCGATGGTTGTCTTTCCAAAAACCGGTTCAGAGAAAATTGGTGATTTTGTACGAGTCGAAGTATCTGACTGTACTTCTGCTACATTAATTGGAGAGCAACAGATTATTTAAAAAGATGCTGAAACAAGTTCAGCATGACTCTTTTTATTAAAAAATATAGTAAAATGAATATTCAAGCAATAAAACAACGATTTGGTATTATAGGAAACGACCCTACACTAAACCGTGCTTTAGAAAAAGCTATAAGAGTAGCCCCAACTGATATTTCGGTATTAGTAACCGGAGAAAGTGGTGTAGGTAAAGAAAGTATTCCTAAGATAATTCATGCGCTATCGCATCGAAAACATGCTAAGTATATAGCCGTTAACTGTGGAGCCATCCCGGAAGGAACTATTGATAGTGAGTTGTTTGGACACGAAAAAGGCTCATTTACCGGTGCAACTACTACCCGTAAAGGCTACTTTGAAGTAGCAGATGGTGGTACAATTTTCTTAGATGAAGTGGGAGAATTGCCTCTGACTACACAAGTGCGTTTGTTACGTGTGTTAGAAAATGGCGAATTTATTAAAGTTGGTTCGTCAGAAGCACAAAAAACAGATATTCGCGTGGTGGCTGCAACCAATTTAAATATGGATGAAGCCATAAAAAAAGGCAAATTTAGAGAAGACCTTTTTTATCGTTTAAGTACTATTGAAATTAATATACCTCCACTGCGAAACCGCAAAGAGGATATTCATTTACTTTTTAGAAAGTTTGCTTCAGACTTCGCTCAAAAATATCACATGCCTACTATTCGCCTAACTGAAGATGCTGTACAATTATTAAATAGGTATACTTTCTCAGGAAACATTAGGCAATTACGTAATATTGCTGAACAACTTTCTGTTATAGAGAAAGATCGTAATATCGACGCAAATAAGCTCAAAGAATATCTTCCAAATTATAACAGCCAGTTACCCAGCTTAATAAGTGGTCAATCAGCAGAATTTGACTACAAAGCAGAACGTGAGATGATGTATAATATCATCTTAGAATTGCGGAAAGAATTAGATGAAGTAAAGCATGTAACCATGAATCTTTTGTCGGGTAATGAAGTTGTCGAAAAAAACAACCTGCCAAGTATTTTTGAAGAAAAAACTAACGAAGACGAAAATATCTTTACTGATGTTTCCACTAAAGTAGATTATGATGAAACAGATACCTATGAAGAAATAATCGAAGACAAACAACCGACATTGCAAGATCAAGAAATAAATATGATTAAAAAATCTTTAGAAAAGAATCGAGGGAAACGTAAATTAGCAGCTAAAGAATTAGGTATATCAGAGCGGACATTGTATAGGAAGATAAAACAGTATGATCT
>JBDLIN010000327.1:0-3998 GCA_039714835.1 Bacteroidota bacterium
AGTGGAATATTACTGTGCTTCTTATTTGGATTTTTATCCACTTTAGTTTTCAGAAGCTGGAAAACATCTATTAGTTTTCTACGCGTCTCACTTGGAACAATAACATCATCAACATAACCCATCTCTGCTGCAATATATGGATTAGCGAATTTTTCTTTGTACTCGCCTAATCTGCTCTCTAGTTTATCCTCTGGATTATCAGCCTCTTTAATTTCCTTTTTAAATATTATCTCCACTGCCCCTTTCGGGCCCATCACAGCAATTTCAGCAGAAGGCCATGCAAAGTTAAAATCACCGCGGATGTGCTTTGAATTCATAACATCATACGCTCCGCCGTATGCTTTGCGTGTGATTACTGTCACCTTAGGTACAGTAGCTTCAGCAAATGCAAAAAGAAGTTTTGCCCCATTTCTAATTATTCCATTCCATTCCTGATCTGTGCCGGGGAGAAAACCCGGAACGTCCTCAAACACTAGCAGCGGGATATTAAAAGCATCGCAGAAGCGAATGAACCTCGCTCCTTTTATTGAAGCGTTAATATCAAGTACACCAGCAAGTACTGCTGGCTGATTAGCAACTACTCCAACTGCCAGTCCACCAATTCTTCCAAATCCAACAAGAAGATTACCTGCATAATCTTTATGGACTTCAAAAAAGTCTCCATCATCAAGGATTAACTTAATTACTTCATGCATATCGTAAGGTTTATTAGAATCCTCAGGAATGATCTCATCCAATGAAGGTACAATTAGATCTTGATCAAAATCGAATTCTCCTTCTAATGGTCTATCTTTCCAATTTAGAGGTAGAAAAGAGAATAATTTTCTAATGTTAGAAAATATCTCTATTTCATTATCATAGATGAACTGTGCTACACCACTTTTTGATGCATGAGTTTCTGCACCGCCAAGTTCCTCTAATGTTACCTCTTCATGAGTAACAGCTTTAACAACATTCGGTCCGGTTACAAACATTTGACTTGTACCCTTAACCATAAAGACAAAATCAGTTATCGCCGGCGAATAAACTGCTCCCCCAGCACAAGGACCTAGAACAGCACTGATCTGTGGAATAACTCCAGAAGCAAGTGTGTTTCTTAAAAATATTTCTGCATATCCGGCTAGCGAAACTACTCCTTCTTGAATTCTGGCACCACCGGAATCATTTAATCCAATTACCGGGATGCCAAGCTTCATTGCTTCATCCATAATCTTTAATATTTTTTGAGCATGAGTTTCAGATAAAGATCCCCCAAATACAGTAAAATCTTGACTGAACAAAGCTACCGGTCTATTCTCGATTTTTGCAAATCCGGTAACAACTCCATCACCAGGTATTCTCTTTTCATCAACATTGAAATGAGTCCCTCTGTGCTTTACAAGCATATCAAGTTCATTAAAACTACCGCGATCTGTAAGTAATTCAATTCTTTCCCGGGCAGTCAATTTCCCTTTTTTATGCTGAGTTTCAATCCCTTTTAGGCCGCCCCCTAATCTTGCTTCTTCTCGAAACTTGTTAAGCTTTTCAATTTTCTTTTTCATCTTTAAATACTTAACCGCAGAGGCACCAAGATGCAGAGATATGTATAACTATTTCTCCGTGACTTTGCGTCCCAGCGATAATGCCTTAGATAATATTGGTTATAGTTTTACTGAATTTTAAATTTCAAACCTCCGAGGTTTAGACTTAAATAAGTGGATAAAACCTCGGAGGTTTATTATTTATTTTCAATTTTTTATAAAGAAATATTTAGAATTCTATTAGGATTTATATTTGTAAGATACGTTTTTATTCTTTCTCGGTATTCTGAAAATTCAGTACTGCTTTGAAAATTAGAACGAATTGGATCATGAAATTTAATTTCAAATGAATCTAAAATTCTACCAGGATTCTTATCCATCAAATAAATTATGTCAGATAGAAGAATCGCCTCAGAGATATTCGATGTTCCAATAACAATTGAAATTTTTCTTTCTTGAAGTACCTTTCTCAAAAGTGAATAAATTCCACTTTTTACTTCATCTCTAATTTTTGTGAATGGTTCATCGATAATAATTAAATCTACATTATTCATAATAGCATGAGCTAGAGCTATTCGGAATCGAAATCCAAGACTTTTGCTATTCGGATAATGATCTTGATAGCCCTCTAAACCTACAAAGTTGATAATTTCTTGCAGTTTCGATTTATCACTATCTGGAATGTTGAATAGAATATTTTCTTTTACATTAAGCCAAGGGAATGAAGATGGTTCTGACGGAATGAATATTTTCTTTTTCACTTTACCATTGATTTCACCGTCAGATGCAAATTCAAGATCAGAGATAATCTTTAACAGTGAGGATTTCCCCGCGCCAATAGGGGCAAGAATCGTTGTAACAGCACTTTCCTTAATTTCGAGATTCACATTTTCGAGGAGATGGACAACATGTCCAGTCGAATCAACATAATCTTTAGATAATTGCTCTATTGTTAAAATCGAATTAATATTCTTCACTCCCAAAATATTATTTTTTTTATAAGAAAATTGATCACAAAATTTCCAAATATGATTAAAAGACTCACTAGAATTCCAAGAGCTATAACAGCTCCAATATCATTATAAGTATATGCAGCAAAATATACTGAACCTAGACCTTCTGTTTGTCCAACAAATTCATAGATCAAAATTATTGACCATAAAATAACATGAATCTTTTTTAATCCTTTGAAAACAGCTGGCTGCAAATCTTTCCAAATAACTTTTGAATAGATTTCATTATTACTCAAACCTATTGATCGTGAAGACGCAATATATGCTTCATTTGGATTTTTTGCTCCTGCTCTTAAAAAAGAGATCAAAAAGCCTATAACAACAAAGAATGCAAAAATGAATTCCGCGATTAATGAATCACTGAACCAAAGGTTAAAAACTAATGCAAAAAAGAATGCAGATAAATATTTAAAAGGAATATTGAAATTTAAAATTCCAGGATATTCATAAATAATCTTGAGAAAATATTTTGATAAAAAGGTAACTACTAAAGAACCAAATAGTAGCATTAAGTAAATTACAGAAGTTGTAGCAAAAAGAGGTATTGCTAATTTATATGTTTCCCAAAGAGAAATAAAGGAATCGAATAAAAGTGAAGGTTTGGGAATAAATTTAATGGGTGTAAGAACAAACTCAAATAAAAGTATATAAATAATTACAAATGATACTATTATATATATTTTTATTGAAAGATTGATTTCGGCAGAGTTTGTTTCAGATTTATTTGTCATGCTCTTTTTTCAATAAATGATGATAAGGTTATTATTAAATCAACACTTTAAAAGATAAATAATTTTATTACAGATTGAAAACAGCATTAGAATTTTTAATTAAATAGATTTATTCTAAGGAAATTAATTTCTAATTCATTAATTTATTTGTAATAATTTTAATCAGGTTAAGGAGTGTTATGAATATCTTAAAATTTTCAACCATTATGATATTTTTATTATTTGGGAAATTGTTTTCACAAGAATCTAGTATGTATCTTGGCGGCAGTATGGGAACATCATTTGTCAATCATACACTTAGTGCAGCAATTGATGAAGCCACTACTGATGATCTAACAATTGATAAAAATAACTTTTCATATAAGATTTTTGCCGGTTACCGCGCAAATAAATTTCTTTCTTTTGAGGGTGGTTACAGAAATACAGGTAAAGCGGAGGACAGAGTACTTGGGTATGTAATTTCAACAACTACAAAAGGTTGGGACATAGCTGCTGTGGGAACACTCGACCTTGAAATAGTCTTTGCATTTTTAAAAGCTGGGGTCTTTTTCTGGAATACAGAAAATAGTTTAGGCACTGAACTCTATAAAGAAAATAATAAAAGCTTCCTTTGGGGTATTGGTGCTGGAGTTAAACTTGGTGGAATTGCGGTTCGTCTTGAATGGGAGAGTCTCGGAACTGACAACCCAGAATCTTTATCAATGTTAACCGGTGGTGTTACTTTTGGATTTTAG
>JBDLIN010000328.1:0-3996 GCA_039714835.1 Bacteroidota bacterium
CTAAGTAAAATTATTAGAAAATTATAAAACTGTATTAACATTAAAAACAAGTATATAAATTAATTATTAATTAAAATGAGAAATAAATTTTACACATTGGTAGTGGCGTTAGTCCTTTACAGTATTGGAACACACGCTCAAGAGGTTAAAAATGACTCTGTTAGGTATAATCAGTACGGTCAAAAAGTTACTGCAATACCTGTAGAAACAGAAGCACAAGACGGATTTATTAAATGGACTTCTACAGATGGAAGTTATAAGATGTGGATGGATAACAGGGTACAGTTTGATGGAAATTTCTTTATGGATAGTGATGTTTACAATCCAATAGGAAATGGTTTTAACATTCGTAGAGCAAGATTTGCAGTTAAGGCAGAATTCTGGAATAACTGGTACGGTGAGATCGATCTGGATTTTGAAGGATCAGGAACTGAAATTAAAGATGCATATGTTAAATATATGCCTGATTCAAGAAGATGGAATATTAAAGCAGGTCACTTTAAAGAAGGTTACGGAATGGAAACTACCACAACTTCAAGATATTTGAAATTTATGGAGCGTTCATATGCTAATGCATTTGATCCATCGCGTCATTTAGGTTTCCAATCAAACTATTTCGGAAATAAATTTGTTTTAATTGGAGGTGTTCATTTTAATACTGTTGGTGATGCCGAAGAAGTTGCATTTTCAAAAGATCATAATAAATATGATAATACAGATGAAGGCTACTCATTAACAGGTAGAGCTGTATGGGCCCCGATAAATGATCAGGATAAGTTACTTCATTTAGGTGTTTCAGGAACATACAGAACTCCTAAAACACATTATGAAATAATAGATGCTGTTAGAATTAGTGAACGTTCACATTCAGCAATAAATAGAAAAAAGTATTTAGATACAGACGATATTAAAGATGTTGATAATCAGTCAGGTTATACTTTTGAGTTAGCAGGTAAATATAAAGGTTTAATGTTTCAAGGTGAATATAAACAACATGCTGTTAATAGAAAAGGTGACTTAATTGATGCTAATTTTGATGCTTTTTATGTACAGGCAGCCTATTTGTTATTAGGAGGTAATCAGAATTATAATACAAGAGAAGGTGAATTTACAAGAGTTACTACTGGATCTGATAAAGGTGATCTTGAATTAGCTTTAAGATATGATTATATCAATTTAAATGATTTTGATGCCGGAATCACCGGTGGTTCAGCCGAAGGATATACCGTAGGCTTAAATTACTATTTTAATCCTAACGTAAAATTTGTGGTAAACTATGTTTATAACAACCATGACCGTTTTGCAAATTATAAAGGTAAATTATATGTAGGACATGATGCAGCAGGAAATTTAACAAAAGATCCGTTTAGTGTAGTTGAGGCAGATGGTGAAGCAGGAGATGATTTTGGCATGTTAGGTTTTAGATTTGAGGTTAATTTTTAATAATGATAAATAAAAAGATAATAAGATGAAAAATTTTAAATATTTATTAGTAATGCTTATCGCATTGACAACTACTATAAGTTGTGTTGACGATGAAATGATATTGGTTGAAGGACCTGAAATTGAAGGAAGTGTTCTAAAACTGAACGAAATAATGTCTAAAGATGTAAATGATGCTCCGGATTGGATCGAAGTTTATAATAGTGGTACTGAAGATATGGATATCTCTGGATATTGGCTTAATGATAAACCAACTGCTGAAGGAGGATTCCAAATTCCTGACGGAACAATTATTAGAGCAGGAGGATTTTATGTAGTTGATTCTGATGAATCCGGTGAGTCTGTTAGCTCAGGTGGTGAAGATGTTTCTTTGTCTGAACCTGATGGAACAGTTATCGACTGGACAGTAACTCCTGATATGAGTAAAGATGTTGGGTTAACGTGGGCTAGAGAAATTGATGGTGAAGGAGAATGGATGGTTGGTTCTCCAACAAAAGGTTCTTCAAATGGATCGGCTGAAAATACAGCTCCAATTATAGGGGCTAGCCCTTTAACTGAGCTAGATGAAGTATATGAAGTTACTGTTTCAGATGCTGATGGAATTGCTTCTGTAAAATTGGTGATGTTGGTTAACGGTGGTGTTCAGTCTATAGATATGGCATTGGTTGGTGATGAGTATAAGACATCAGTACCAACAGGAGAAGTTGGTGATGAAGTGAAATATTATGTTGTGGCAAAAGACAATACAGGATTAACATCTTATTATCCTGAAGGAGCACCTGATGAATTAGGTTCTTATTATATTACTGGAGGTAGCCCTTTATTTGTTGAAGTTACTATCGATGGTATTGTTCAAGGATATACAAATGATTTGATATTCAATGCAAATATTGTTGACATTAATGGTATTGAAGAGGTTAAGCTTTACTATATTTTCCCAGGACAAACTGCAGATGATAAAGAAAATATTGCTTTAACAGAAGTAAATGCTAATGGTATTTACCAGTTTACAATACCTGCTACAGAAATTAACGGACAACAATTACGTTATTATTTAAGAGCTGAGAGTGTATTAGGCGAAAAAACTTACTACCCTTCAGAAGATGATGGAACTTTCGATCATGATGATGCTACAACCTGGCCGATAGTTTATGAGCCAGAAGTATCAAAAGAAGTTACAACAACTGAAGGTCCATTAACAAAACTAATTTTCGTTGAAAATCCGGTTCCTGGAAACGATATTAATGTGACAATGGAATTTTCAACTACAGATGTTATCGCAGAAGCTAGAATCTATTTTGATGTGGGTGATAGTCCTGAATATGTAAAAGATAATAAGGTTAAGGGTGAAAATGATGGTTCATTTACTCAAACCGGTGTAACTGTTAATCTAAAAGATGAAGAGGCTGTTAACGAATTGATAATTGGAGATTCAGGTAACAAAACCTCTTTCTATGTTCGTATAGCAACTCAGGATGCTGAAGGTAATGAGTTGGCAGAATACTATTATAGTAATGATGGAACAATGATCTTAGATGATTTAGCTGATGATACTGATGATGTGAATTCTGATAATTTCAAAGATGATGCTTCTCTTTGGAACTCATTTACTGTTCAATAGAGATAAATAATTCTAATCAGCTTGTGGTTTTCGATCCACAAGCTGATTTTAAAAATGTAGAATGCTACTGCTAAAAAAATATTTGTTCATCTTGTATTTGGGAATGATTTTATTGTTCTCATGCAATGATGATGACGGAGGAGAAGATGTTCAAAAGGATACATTAGAACTTTTAGCAACCTATGAAATTAATGTTCTTGAACCCTCAGGTTTGGCTATAAACGAATCAGGTACTGCCTTATATACAGTAAGCGATAACACAGCTAAAGTTTATAAATTATCAACAACAGGAAATGTGATCAAAACATATGGCTATGTTGGTAATGATTTAGAGGGAGTATCAACCTTCACAGGAACTAAACTTTTATTGGCAGAAGAAAGAACAAAACAAATAGTAACGTATGATATGGGTACAGGTCATACTTTAAAACACAGGATTGATTTTGAAAACAATGATGATAATAGCGGAATTGAAGGTGTAGCTTACGCCAAAAACCTTGACGCTATATTTATATTGAATGAAAAAAATCCCGGAAAACTAATCAGATTAAGATCAGACTTTTCCATTATAGCAGAATATGATTTGAATTTTGCTTCTGATTATTCAGGAATTTTTTACGAAAGTTCAACGAATAATTTATGGATAGTAAGTGATCAAAACAAAACATTAAATAAATGTACCCCTAAAGGTGATCTGATTGAAAGTTATTCAATTAGGGTTACACAAGCTGAAGGAATAGCAATATCAGGAGATAAGATATATGTGATAAGTGACGCAGAAGAGAAACTATATATTTATAAAAAACCAAAAAATTAAAAAAAAATAATAAAATATTATGGCAAAACCAGAAATGAAAATTGGAGAGATCTCAAAACCGAGATTTGAGTTTAGAACATTTGGACAAAATTTTGACGAAGCAGCTAAATTAATG
>JBDLIN010000329.1:0-3990 GCA_039714835.1 Bacteroidota bacterium
TTAGCAATTGTGGGTACAGAGAGACATGATTCGCGTCGTGTTGACAGACAGCTACGTGGTCGTGCCGGTCGTCAGGGAGATCCGGGTTCATCGCAGTTTTTTGTAGCTCTGGATGATAACTTAATGCGACTTTTTGGTTCGGAACGTATCGCAAAGATGATGGACCGCATGGGCTTAAAAGAAGGAGAAGTCATTCAACACAATATGATCTCTAAGTCTATTGAAAGAGCCCAAAAGAAAGTAGAAGAGAACAACTTTGGTATACGTAAACGTCTCTTAGAATATGACGATATTATGAATGCCCAACGTGAAGTTGTCTACAAACGAAGACGCCACGCACTTGACGGAGAGAGATTACAGGTTGATATTGTCAACATGATATATGATACTTGCGAGTCTATAGTACACGAATACAAACCAGCTGACGATTTCGAAGGATTTGAGATGGAAGTTATCAAATTTTCAACCACTTCTTCACCTGTCGATGCCGATGAATTTAAAAGTATTTCGGAAAACGATTTGACACAATTATTATTTGAAACTGTAGAAAAACACTACAAAGACAAGATTGAAAGAAATGCCGAAATAGCCTACCCTGTTATTAAAAATGTATATGAAAAAGAAGGGGAACGCTATGAAAATATTTCGGTTCCATTTACTGACGGTGTTAAGAATCTGAATGTTGTTACAAATTTAAAAGCGGCCTATGAAACAAAAGGGCAACAGCTAGTTTCTGATTTTGAGAAAAATATCACACTCGCCATCATCGATGATAACTGGAAAGAGCACCTTCGCAGAATGGATGAGCTCAAAACCTACGTGCAAAATGCCACGTATGAGCAGAAAGATCCTTTATTAATCTATAAATTTGAAGCTTTCGAACTTTTCAAGATGATGATTGATGATATGAATAAAGAGGTGGTTTCTTTCTTGTTTAGAGGGGCACTTCCTAATCAAAATCCTGATCAAGTAGAGCAAGCCAGAGAGCAAAAGAGAGAGAAAGTAAATCTTAGTAAAGCTGAATTTGATCACGATGCTGCTCAAGCCAACAGAACACAAGAGCAACAGGTTACTGAAACCATAGTACGTACTGAACGTAAGATTGGAAGAAACGAGCAAGTAATTGTGATGAATGTAAAGACCGGACAAAATCAAGAAATGAAGTATAAAAAAGCAATACCGCTCATTGACAGAGGGGAAGTTGTGCTTGTGAATGAATAGTTTAATAGCTCATAGCAAAATAACAAAACATGATAAAAATATACCACAACCCAAGATGCAGTAAAAGCCGCCAGGGCTTAGCTGTTTTACAAGAAGCTAAAGTAGATTTTGAGATTATCAAATATTTAAACACGCCTGTTTCTACAAACGAATTGTCTTCGATTATTAAAAAAATGGGAATTCAGCCTATGGAACTCGTTCGCACCAAAGAAGTTATTTGGAGAGAAAACTTTAAAGGTAAAGACTTATCTGACAAAGAAATAATCAAAGCTATGGCAGATAACCCTAAACTTATTGAGAGACCTATTGTCGTTAATGGCGATAAGGCGGTTTTGGGGAGGCCTGCTGAGTTGATTAAGGATATTATTTGATATCACAAGAAGTTATTTAGGATAAGTCAATAGCTTCAGTATAAACTATTATGCTACACGCTTTAATTACCTCACCCAACTGCCAACCGATTTACCTACCATTTAGTATGGCAAAGTAGGTATATTACATATATAAGACTCTTTAATTCTGTGTTAATCTGGCCACTACCCTTCCCTTCGGGACTGTGTGCGAAATACGACTAAGTAGTTACAATATTTACTAAAATCTAACTTTGAACGATTAATCGTAATCAAAATACTATTACCTTTGTGTTAAATGATTGTAAAATATGAATTTGACATAAAGTAATATTCACAGAGTTTTTGTAAAAAGCATAAAGATTACTCGGTATGAGTAAAAAATGAAGATTTCACTAGTTAATTTGAGACTTTTCTTATTCAAAGTTTGTTTTTAAAGATGGCTTTTTTCAAAGAAAAATTGTTTCCTTTATGCATATTCTCACGATAGATAAATCCTGTGTTACAGGTAATCAAAGAAAGTATTAATAAAAATTAGTTGAGTAATATAAACCAAAAAAAATGACAAAATTATCTAAGCTTATTATTACGATCGTTATACTATTTGCCATTATCCCTATATATAGCCAGTGGCATAATGAACTTGTTGAATCATATTCATCTAACCCATCAATCGCTCTAAACTCTTCAGACCAACCTCATATATTATATTATAGTGCAGGTGATTTTAGAATGAAACACGCCCATTATGATGGCTCTACTTGGCATTATGAAATTCCTGATAACAGTTCGGTTAATGGGATTTTTAAGGTGGTAAAAATTGATGATTTAGGCAACCTGCATGTTGCTTATCAGGATGATACAAATAGAACTTTAAGATATGCTTTTTACGATGGCTCAACATGGCAAACGGAATTAGTTGAAGATACCGGATTATATGATGGAAATATGATTTCGATGGCTCTTGATGCTTCAGGAAATCCCCATATCACCCATTTTGATTCCGGCGCAGCTAATTTTGATTTGCTTTATGTGTACTATGATGGTTCATCTTGGCAATATGAAGAAGTTGACACAACGTGTAACAGTTATCGTTATTCTTCCATCGCCATCGACTCTGACGGTAAGGCTCATATCTCTCATACTGACGACTACCCGGGATTCGAATTACGCTATGCTGTCTTTGATGGGACAACATGGACATACGAAACAGTAGACGATTATGGTGATATACAATATTATAACTCCATTGATTTGGATTCATCCGAACATCCACATATCGCTTATTTTGAATCCGGCGCGGAAGACCTTCGCTATGCATATTTCGATGGTTCTGTTTGGCATACCGAAACGGTTGACTCTTATGATCGGGTTGGGATGTATCTTTCGATGGTTCTTGATGACAATGACAATCCTCATATTTCTTACTACGACAATACTAATGATCGCCTTAAATATGCCTATCACAATGGTTCCGAATGGATTATAGAGGTTGTAGATGAATCTGAAGTGGATGTCGGCTGGTCGACATCGATAGCTCTCGATAGCTCGGGAGCACCCCATATTGCCTGTGGAATCGCTTATTTGGAGGGAGTAAAATACGCTTATCTCCAGAATGGTGCTAACACCGAAGATATATCAATAGGTTCAGACTCTTTCCTTACGAATTACCCTAACCCTTTCGATCATCAAACGAACATCCGTTTCGAGTTGCCTAAAACATCTTCGGTCACTCTCACAATATACGATTCTATTGGTCGTATTGTAGATGTTATAGTTAAGGGAGAGGTGATGAATTCTGGAATGCATACATTAAACTGGACAGGTTGTGACAAAAATGGCCACAAAATACCGTCAGGAGTATATACTTGCAGTTTAGAAACAGACGACTTCATACAATCCAAAAGAATGGTACTGATTAAGTAAGTTTACATCAAACGGTTGATCGTAATTGAGCTTTTATTAAGCATATAAAAGACATGGTTTCCCTAAACTCTGCGTTTTCTGAAACTTTTCAAAAATAACCGATGAAGTTAAGAGAAGATGATAACTTTATTATAACGGAGCTTTTATTCTCAATTAGACAGTTTTCTTCAAACTCCTAAACACAAAATAAACACCAACCAAAATCATTGGGATGCTAAGCCATTGACCTGTATTTAAAACCCATTCAGCTCTTTCAGCTTCCTGAGCTTCTTTAAAGAACTCTATGACAAAACGTACTGCCCAAATTAAAATCATAAACACGCCAAAAAGATAGCCTTCATTTTTACGTCTTTCCGTTTTCCAATAGATAAACCATAAAACAATAAAGACAAATACATAACTTAGTGCTTCATATATTTGAGCAGGATGCCTTGGTGCTGTCTCACCCAATTGTTGGAAAACAAAACCGTAATCGGTTCCGGTGTATTTTCCT
>JBDLIN010000330.1:0-3980 GCA_039714835.1 Bacteroidota bacterium
AAATTACATATACAGGGAACTTTTCTGTTTCATGTAAAGTTTCTAAAGTACTTCTATTCTGTGATATCTCTTCGTGTGTTAGTTTTTTCATATTCTTTGGATATTAGATTCTGGATACAAGATACTGGATGTAGTATTCATTATCATTTTTTATTCTGTTTTTAATAATTATTTTATTTTACCTTAGCTTTACCCGCCTTTGGCGGGCTCTGTCGCCGCCTTTTCTTTCCCCGCCAACTGTCCGCATGCAGCTGCAATATCATCACCCTGCGTTTCCCTTACCATAACGGTTATGTTATTATCCCGAAGTTGAGAGACGAATTCATCAATTTTTTCTTTTGGAGTTGGAATAAGTTCTTTGGAAATACCATCCGGACTCATATGAGCAATACTGTTAAACGGAATAACATTTAATTTTGATGGAAGACTTCTGCTAAGTTTTGTTAAAGCCTTCACATCTTCCGGTCCATCGTTAATACCATTTAACATTGTATACTCAAATGTAATTCTTGTTTTAGTCGTTCTAGAGTAATGACGTATTGCCTCAATATTTTCTTTAAGCGAATACTTAATGTTTATAGGCATTATTTTACTTCTCACATCTTCAAATGCTGAGTGAAGTGAAAGTGCCAATTTAACTCTATATGGACTATCAGCCAACTCAATTATTTTTTTCGGGATTCCGGAAGTTGACACAGTTATTCGGTTTCTACTGATTCGGTGATTTAATTCATTTGTAAAAATTGATAATGATTGCAGTGTATTCTTATAATTTAGCAGTGGCTCGCCCATCCCCATATATACTATATTCGTGATAGATTCTTTCCCAACTTCTGCTGCAGTTAAAATATACTGATCAACGATTTCACCGACAGATAAATTTCTTGTAAAACCCATCAATCCTGTAGCGCAAAACTTGCAATCTAATGGACATCCAATTTGAGTAGAAATACAGAGAGTGTTTCTTTTTTTCTCCGGTATAAAGACAGTTTCAATATTATGATTATCAAAGGTTTTAAAAAGATATTTTTTTGTACCAGTAGCAGAGGAATTTTGCACATTCACTAATTCAAGTGTGCGTAATGTCGTTTGGTCTTCTAATTTGGTTTTCAAATCCTTAGGAATGTTATTCATTTGATCAAAATCTGTGACAAGATTATTATACATCCAATTAAATACTTGAGATGCTCTGAACTTTTTCTCACCGATTGATTCGAAATAGCTCTCCATTTCAAGAAGATTCATCCCTTTTAGTTCTATCTTTTTGTCTGCAATCATGATGCGCAAATATAACTATATGGTGATAATGTTTCTTATAATTCATAAACAAAGTGAAATGTTTTTCGGATTTTACAATATATTTCTCTCTTTGTATTTATCCGACTTAACTAATGTTGATCAATTTGGCGGAAGAGAGATTAGAGAGAGTTTTGATTAAAATAAAAATTCGAAAATCATTTTTAGAATATAGTAATTCCAATTCAACTCCTGTTGAATTTACTGTATGGAATAATTAGTTTTTAGTATAAAAATATAAAGGTGAACATTATGAATTTTAGTTTAACAGAAGAACAATTAATGATACAGCAAATGACTCGTGATTTTGCAGAATCGGAGATTGCCCCTTCCGCTGTTGAGCGGGATAAGAATGCTGAATTCCCAACTGAAATAGTTAAGAAAATGAGTGAACTTGGATTAATGGGTATGATGGTTGATCCTAAGTATGACGGAGCCGGGATGGATACAGTCAGTTATTGCTTGGCTATGATGGAGATATCAAAAGTTGATGCTGCTGTGGGAGTTATTATGTCGGTGAATAATTCGTTAGTAAATTTTGGATTAGAAAAATGGGGTTCTGAACATATTAAGGAAACATACCTAAAACCCCTTGCGCGGGGTGAAAAACTTGGAGCATTCGCACTTTCTGAACCGGAAGCGGGCAGCGATGCAACTCATCAGCAAACATCAGCAGTGCAAGATGGTGATGACTGGGTATTAAACGGAACAAAAAATTGGATAACAAACGGAAGTTCAGCAGATTACTATATTGTTATGGCTCAGACTGATAAAGAGAAAAGACATCATGGTATAACAGCGTTTTTAGTTGAAAAGGGAACATCCGGATTTACTCACGGAATTCACGAAGATAAGCTGGGAATTAGAAGCTCTGACACTTGTTCACTAAATTTTACTGACTGTAAAGTACCGAATGAAAATGTGCTTTGGGAAGTTGGTAAGGGATTCAATTTTGCGATGAATACGCTTAATGGCGGCAGATTTGGGATTGCTTCTCAAGCAGTCGGAATTGCTGAAGCTTCACTTCAAGCATCAATCAATTATGCAAAACAGCGTAAAGCTTTCGGAACAGAAATTGCAAATCATCAAGCTATACAGTTTAAAATTGCCGATATGGCTACACAGACAGAAGCAGCAAAACTGCTTACACTACAGGCTGCTGGATTGAGAGATGAAGGGAAACCTTATGTTAAAGAAGCATCAATGGCAAAATTATTTGCATCGGAAACTGCAGTAAAAAATTCTCTCGAAGCTATTCAAATTCATGGTGGATATGGCTACGTACGTGAATATCTAGTGGAAAGATATTTAAGAGATGCAAAGATCACAGAAATTTATGAAGGCACCTCAGAAATACAGAGAATTATCATCGGTAGGCAATTGTTAAAAGATTAAAAAATTCAAAAGGATTTTAGATGAGAAAAGTAATAGAGGTAAAACCTCTTCCTAATAAACAACTATTTGTTAAGTATTCCAACGGTATGGAGGGTATACTAAATTTAGAAAAACTCTCAGAGAGGGAGGAGTATAAACATTTGAGGTCAATAGATAAGTTTGATAATATAAAGATTCATCCAACAACCGGGGATATGATCCTTAACGATAATATTGAGCTATGTAAAAATGCTACATACGATATTTTGAATTTGAAAAAACAAATGGAAGCTTTGGGAATAAATATAGATTAGGAATGAGAACATTTTTCATTTTAATAATTTTTTCCGGATTCAGTTTCGCTCAAACAGATTGGGTAAAGTGGGACAAGAAAGATGTTTCATATGAAGTTTCTAGTGGTGAGAATCAACACAGATCCTTGAATGATTCGAATCTTGGCTCTCTAATTCTCTCCGGGCTGAAGTTTTCATATTCATTTTTTATCTCAGATGTCGATGGTGATAATTGCCCTTTCTATCCTTCTTGTTCTTCTTTTTATATCAGTTCAATTAAGGAAACGAATTTTATACAAGGAACGCTTATGTTCGCTGATCGATTTACACGCGATTCAAATTTGTTTAAGAGTAGAAGTCATTATCCAAAGCACATTTCCGGTAAGTTTTTTGATCCAACATACAATTACTATCTGATTCAAGATAAGGTGCAATTCTATTCTCGATATAAAATTGTGGAATAGGCAATTTTGATAAGTAAAAAACACATCTTTCCAATTTTATTATTTCTGCTGTTTGTGCAGGGTATTGTTGGTGCACAGAGTTTTAATAATGAACTTCTTTCAATAAAGAATAGAAAAATATTTGGAGAACATCTTTTCTGTGAAAGGGATTACTTAAGAGCAATAGATGAATTTGATGCTGTATTAAAGCATAAGTGGAATGATACTCTGCAATTCAAAATTGGTTTGAGTAATTTTTTTATGAGCAGATATTCAAAAGCCAAAGAAAATTATAAGATGTTATTTCGTAGCCCTCTGTCTGTAGAAGCAAAACTTGAATTTTATAGGAACAAGTTTTCCCAAGGTGATTATTTCAGTTTTAGAGAGTTATACAAAAGCAAAAAACATCTTCCTCTGAATTATTCATTTAGTTTAAATAAACTAAAAACTTATTCTTATTTAATGGATGATTCATTACTTCCAAATAAAGATGAGTTTCTTTTAAATTTTGAAAAATCGGAAACTGAGAGAATTAAAACCTTCTATGAGTGGAAAGAAGATCCACCATATAAAA
>JBDLIN010000331.1:0-3965 GCA_039714835.1 Bacteroidota bacterium
TTCAGATACACTAACGATATCAGCAAAATTACCGGCATCAATTTTTTCATTTATTTTCTCAACTGTATCAAGATCATTAGCTACACTCCATTTAAGAATATGCCAGATCTTTTCCCATGGAACTTTTTCAGCAGATCGTGTACCCTGTTCAGCATTTGATTCTCGCTTATGTTTTTGCTCTTCTCTATAAAGAATATATTCTTTAGCTACTTGTGCGTGTCCGCTTTCTATCAATACTTTTTCAACCACATCTTGTATCTCTTCAATGTTGGGTTTAAAGCCTTCAGGTACTCTAGTTTCCAATTCAATCACTACTTTATCAGCTAGTGATTTTGCAATGTTTTTGTCCCGCCCGCCAACAGAAACGGCAGCACGGTATATGGCATTCATTATTCTTTCTGGATTGAATGGAACAATTGTTCCGTTCCGCTTAATTACTTCTTTTATCCTACCCATTTTTACTCCTTTCCCTCGGTGGAAACAAATTAGATTTTTACTAAAATAGCAGAAATTATTTAAATAATAAAGGAATATCAATACTTTATAGTTGAAACTACAATTATTTAAACTTAGTTTTTAACAATAAAATTTAAAGGTTTGTCATCCATTTATATCGTCAAATATCACGTATTGTAAAAGAAACTGAGACTAAAAAAGTCGCTATTGCATTCTACGATTATGAAACAAAAACTTCGTGGAGTTATCAAGGGGACACTGTTTTTCATGCTGCAAGTACAATAAAAGTAGCAATATTAATTGGCGTTTTTGCATTAATTGATGATGGAGTAATTGAACTTGATTCCCAAGTGCATATTAGAAACAGATTTCTCTCCCTTGTTGATAACGAACCATATAGAGTTCAATCTTCGCGTGATGCTAATGCAATAGTATATTCTGCACTAGGAAAAATGCTTTCTGTATCAGAACTTGCTTACCATATGATTGTCACTAGTAGTAATCTAGCAACCAATTTGCTAATTGATTTAGTTGGTGTTGAAGCACTGCAAAAAAAGTTAGAAAAAATGGGAGTTCAAGGAATAGAGCTTAAAAGAGGTGTTGAAGATGAACTTGCTTATGATCATAATATAAATAATCTGGTAACAGCAAACGGACTCTCAAAGTTATTTCGCTATCTCTATGAAACAAATGGAATTTCTACTGAGTTAAGAGATAAGATGCTCGAAAT
The DNA here is from genome assembly GCA_039714835.1 of Bacteroidota bacterium. GTDB lineage: Bacteria > Bacteroidota > Ignavibacteria > Ignavibacteriales > Melioribacteraceae > SZUA-22. Next base: position 1,187 of record JBDLIN010000331.1, read on the forward strand.
CTTGTTAAATCAAAAATTTAATCAAGGAATTCCAATCGGTGTACCTGCAGAATTAAGAGGAGACACTAAATTTGCGCACAAAACCGGTGAAATATCTACTGTTTCTCACGACGCAGGGTTGGTTTTTTTACCTGATCGTAAACCTTATTCACTTGCTATATTAACTGAACGAATTCCCTCTAAATCAAGAAGCAGAAAAGCAATACAGAGATTATCAAGACTAGTATATAAAAATTTTATTAGCGCCGAGATTCATGAAGTGGTAAGTGATGATGTATGATACACAAAATATCCCGCTAGAAATTATTGATGGTTTAAAACTTGATATTAAATATCGAGAGATTCTCCAACCTAATGAATCTGTAACTGGTTCAGATGGAATTGAATATACCCTGCCACGGTTTTTCTATAAAATAGATTCATACGAAACAGCTAGACAAATTAAGCTCTCACCTCATTTTTATATGTCTGAGTTTTTGAGAACTGATTTTAAAGAAGAAGAATTATTAAGAGAATATCCAAAATATATTCCTATCTCTGTTACTTTGATAGCTTCAGCTTTAGAACTGTTTAGAAAAAAGGTAGGAACTGTTGTTCTGATCGCAACAAATGGAGGTTACCGTTCTCCAAAACATTCTTTAAATAACGGTATATCACCTCACTGCTGGGGTACTGCTGCTAACATTTACAAAATAGGGAGCAAACATCTCGATAATCAAAGTACTATTGAAAAATATTCGGAAATGATGAAAGATGTTTTACCAGGTGTTTGGATCCGTCCGTATGGTACAAAACCGGGTACCTCTTTTGATCAATTACATATAGATTTAGGATTTACTACAGTATTTCCCAAGCAAAATTTTAATACCATCAAGGAGTGAATAAAATGGGTAATCAAAAAAAATCAGATCATGATGATCAATCTATTAATATTAATAGTGGTGAGCGCCTTAGTAAATTAGGAAAATCTGATCTAGATTTATCCGCAATTGGTCTAGAATCTGAATTTACACTCTATGTCAATGGAAAAGCAGCAAGACCAGAAAAGGTATTTGGGAATCCTAAGGCATTTTTAAGTAAAGATTCCATGCATCGTGTTGGATCATCATATCATATTCCAACAGGCGGGGCTGTTTATTTTGATTCCGGAGTAATTGAAGTTGCTACTCCTGTAATTGAAATAGAAAAAGGTTGCGCTGCTAGGGCAGGAAGATCTTTGTGGGAAAGTATCCACTATCTGCGGGATGAACTAGATAAGTGGGAAGTAAAAACGAAAAAGAAGATTAGATTAGAAGGATTTAGTTCACATTATAACGTGTCTTTTGATTTGCCCAAGAATCAAAGAAACGGAAACAAAACTGATAAAAAACTTGCTCTTTTATTATCATACATTGTACCTGTTCCTGTTATGTTATTAATTGCAAATAGAAAGTCTACCGGCATTGGCGTTCGTCCTCGAGGGAACAGAGTTGAAATTACTGCCGATTTTGTACCCAGTCCATCACTTATGATTGCAGCTGCGACACTAATTACCGGAATTATTCGAGAGGTAATGACCTGGCCCTCATATGAATTAGACATGCTTGAAAAAATGAAAATACCTGTTATAAAAGGTTACAAACCCATAAAACATACATCACGTAAAGGATGGCTTGCTAAGGACGATTGTTATGATATAAATCCATTTACTTGTGATATTGATGAAAAAATCTGGGATACAACTGACGCTAAATCGAAAAAATCATTACGTAAAATCGGAAACCAAATCTATCGTTTATTCTTGAAGCCGATCAATCGAGTATCCGGACCATTTACTTCAAAATTGATTTCATCTGTTCTTACTGGGAAAGCACCGTCATTATTAAATCTTGACGATAGACCCAAAGAATATGAAGATGTTGGTAATCTTTGTACTTGGAATAATTTATTCTCAGTCAAGGAACTTAGAAGATCTAAATATGAAAGAGTTTTAATCTGCTCTATTCTAAAGAAGGATATAAAAATTAACAGACAAGTTTATACTCCAGTTGGAATGAAAGGTTGGGCAGAAGTAGTATTTGAGAAAAAATCTGATAAAACACGCAAAGCATTCCATATAGATACTCTTAAAAGATATATTGACAGGTGGGAAAAGGGTAGTTAAATTCTCAAAGATTATAAACACATCGAATGAAGTATTGATAAAATTCGGAATCCAATAGATGATTTCTTTGAATGAAAATGAATGAATATACACATACATTATATGGCATAAAAAGGAATAGAATATGAGAGTTGATAAATTGAAACAAACTTTTGGGAGGAATTCTCAAAATCTTATTGACAATACCGTTGATAAAGGATTTAACGGAGCAATTGCTTGCCTTGAAACATTTTACTATGCCTTTAATCAAAAGGATATAGTAACATTCCAAAAAATCTGGTTGAATGATAAACTAATACAATTAAATAACCCATTAGGTGGAATAATTCGTGGAATTAACCCAATTGTAGAATTATATGATAGAATTTTTAATGGGCAAGCGAGTGTTTGGGTAGAACTAACTGACATTGTTTTTTACGCATCACAAGATATGGTAGCTTTTGCTGGGCGAGAAATTGGGGAATTTGAAATCAGTGGACAAAAAATTGACCTGGAAATTAGAACCACAAGATTTTTCGGGTTTTCTGAAAATGAAAAGCAATGGTTCCAATTACATCATCATGGTTCAATAGACAATGTTAATTTGTTGAATGAATATCAGAACGCAGTTAGAAAATAGACAATTACACCACACAA
>JBDLIN010000332.1:0-3947 GCA_039714835.1 Bacteroidota bacterium
CCGGAATAACTTGGTGCAATTTTCAATGCTGTGTGAATTTTTGAAGTTGTTGCACCTCCAATCAACAATGGGATATTAAATTTTTCTCTCTCCATTTCTTTTGCAACATGTACCATTTCATCAAGAGAGGGAGTTATCAGACCGCTCAATCCAATTGCATCAACTTTTTTCTCTTTTGCAGTTGCTAATATCTTATCTGAAGGAACCATAACTCCTAAATCAATGATATCGTAATTGTTACACCCTAAAATCACAGAAACTATGTTTTTCCCAATATCGTGAACATCCCCTTTTACAGTGGCTAGTAAAATTGTTCCTGCTGACTTTATTTCTCCAGATAGTGACTTCTCCTCCTCAATAAATGGCAATAAATAAGCAACAGCTTTTTTCATTACTCTTGCACTCTTTACAACTTGCGGAAGAAACATTTTACCTGAACCGAACAGATCACCTACGATATTCATTCCATCCATTAAAGGTCCTTCAATCACAGCTATTGATGATCTTAATTTGATTCGAGCTTCCTCAATATCCTCTTCAATAAATTCAGTAATACCTCTAACTAATGAATGTGCTAATCTTTTCTCAACACTTTCTTGCCTCCAAGCTAAAATTTCTTCCTCAGATTTCTCCTTACCCTTCACAGACTCAGCAATTTCTATTACTCTTTCAGTAGCATCCGGTTTCCTATTTAATATTACATCTTCAACTCTTTCTAATAACGCCTCTGGAATATCTTCATATATTTCGAGCTGCCCAGCATTAACAATTCCCATATCCATACCTGCTCTCACTGCATGGAATAAAAAGACTGAATGCATTGCTTCCCTTATGGGATTGTTTCCTCTAAAAGAAAATGAAAGATTGCTAACACCACCGGAGACTTTAGCAAATGGAAGATTTTGTTTAATCCATCTTGTAGCTTCAATATAATCAACAGCATAATTGTTGTGTTCTTCAATACCTGTAGCTACTGCAAAAATATTTGGGTCAAAAATAATATCTGCAGGATTGAAACCAATTTCTTCTGTTAATATTTTGTATGCTCTTTCACAGATCTCAATTTTTCTTTTGTAAGTATCTGCTTGACCATCTTCGTCAAATGCCATTACAATAACCGCAGCTCCGAATTTTAAAACGCTTTTTGCGTGTTTCTTAAACTCTTCTTCACCCTCTTTAAGACTAATTGAATTAACAATTCCCTTTCCTTGTAAGCATTTTAATCCTGCTAAAATCACAGACCATTTTGAAGAGTCTATCATTATTGGAAGTTTTGCAATGTCTGGATCAGATGAGATCATATTAAGGAAATTGGTCATAGCATATTCCGAATTGATCATCGCATCATCCATATTCACATCAATTATCTGCGCGCCACCCTCCACTTGATCTTTAGCTATACTTAAAGCTTCTTCATATTTTTCTTCTTTTATCAATCGAGCAAACTTTCTTGATCCAGCAACGTTTGTTCTTTCTCCTATATTTGCAAATACTGAATCTGAAGTAATTTCAAGAGGCTCTAAACCACTGAGTTTAAGAGAAGGTGATACTTTGTATACCTTTCTTGGTTCCATATCTTGAACCATTTCAGCAAACTTCTTGATATGCTCAGTCCCTGTACCACAGCAACCCCCAACAATATTAAAGAATCCTTCTTTTGCATATTCTTTTAGAATCACTTCCATAGCTTCTGGCGATTCATCATAATCACCAAATTCATTTGGAAGACCTGCATTCGGATAAAGACTAACGAAGCAATCTGAAATACTTGATAGTTCTTCAATATATGAGCGCATCTGTTTTGGTCCAAGTGAACAGTTCAAACCAACACTTAATAAATTTCTAGTATGTGTAATTGAAATAAAAAACGCTTCGGTAGTTTGACCTGATAATGTTCTTCCGCTTTGATCGACAATTGTTCCGGAAATCATAATTGGTAGTTCTACCTGCATCTCATCAAATAATTCTTCGATTGCAAATATTGCAGCCTTACCAACCAAAGTATCGAAGATGGTTTCAACCAATAGAATATCGACCCCTCCTTCAATTAATCCTCTCACTTGTTCTTTAAAGGCATATGCTACATCATCAAATGTTTTTGATCTAAATGCAGGATCACTAACATCCGGTGATAAGGATAAGGTAATATTTGTAGGTCCCATTGAACCCGCAACAAATCTTGGTTTTTCAGGATTACTTTTAGTGAATTCATCAGCAGCCTTTTTCGCAAGTTGAGCTGAAGTGTAATTAATATCATAAACATATTGCTCAGTGCTGTAATCAGATTGTGAAATTGATGTTCCACTGAATGTATTAGTTTCAATAATATCTGCCCCTGCAGTGAGATAGTCACGATGAATATTTAGAATCGCTTCAGGCTGAGTTAGTGAAAGTAGATCATTATTACCTTTTAGACTGACAGGATGTTTTTTGAATTTTTCACCTCTGAAATCAGCCTCAGAAAAATTATATTTTTGGATCATCGTTCCCATTGCACCATCAAGAACGAGTATCCGCTTTTTCAATATTTCACTTATTTGGTCGAATTTATTCATCTATTAACTATTATTCACACAAATATTTTGAAGGTGAATTTGAATATACCTAAATTTGGATGTATTTGAAATTTCACAATAGGTAGGTATAAAAATGATAGTTGTCACTGGTGGAGCTGGATTTATTGGAAGTGCTTTAGTATGGAAATTAAATCAACTTGGAGAAGAAGAAATTCTAATTGTAGATGAACTTGGTAAAGAAGAAAAATGGAAGAATTTACCAGGACTTAAGTTTATTGATATATATCATCCGAATGAATTCATTGATCTAGTACTTAATGATGCTGTCCCGTTTGAAATTGGATCGATTTTACATATGGGAGCCTGCTCTTCAACAACAGAGAAGGATGCCGATTTTCTTGTGCGGAATAATTACCACTATACCCAAGACCTAGCAAAGTATGCATTGACACATAGAGCCAGATTTATTTATGCATCATCTGCAGCCACTTATGGTGACGGAACAAATGGATATGAAGATAACGAATTAGAGCTGAATAAGTTAAGACCTCTCAATATGTATGGATATTCAAAGCATCTTGTTGATCTTTGGCTTTATAAAATGGGAATGAATGAGGAAGTTGTTGGATTAAAATATTTCAATGTATTCGGACCAAATGAATATCATAAAGATGATATGCGTAGTGTGATCCACAAGTCATACGAACAGATTTTGGAAACTGGAGAAGTAAATCTCTTCAAATCATATAAAGATGAGTACAAAGATGGTGAACAGATGAGAGACTTCATTTATGTGAAAGATGTAGTTGATATGACTTTACACTTTTTAGATAAACCTGAAGCAAATGGTTTGTTCAATGTTGGTACTGGTAAAGCTCGTACTTGGGTTGATTTGGTTACAGCAGTTTTCAACGCAATGGATAAGCCTGTTGATATTGGATTCATTGAAATGCCCGAGCATCTGAAAGAAAAATACCAATATTTTACTCAAGCTAATATCGATAAGATTAGAAATGCCGGATATACAAAACCAATCTCATCCCTTGAAGATGGTATTAAAGATTACGTTCAAAACTACCTTTTGAAAAATGCTTATTTGGAGAGTTGATGAAATTAGCAACTCTTCTTTATGTAATGCATGAAGATAAAACATTAATGCTCTATCGCAATAAGAAAGAGAACGATTATCATGAGGGTAAATGGAATGGTCTTGGAGGTAAATTTGAGGCAGGTGAGACTCCTGAAGAATGCGCTATTCGTGAACTTAAGGAAGAGTCTGGATTAGCGGCCAAAAGTTTGAAGTTAAAGGGACATCTTACTTTCCCTTTGTTTGATGGCAAGGATGATTGGTACGTCTTTGTTTTCGTAATAGATAAGTTTGAAGGTGAACTTATTGATTCTGATGAAGGTGAACTTCGATGGATTCCTAAT
>JBDLIN010000333.1:0-3938 GCA_039714835.1 Bacteroidota bacterium
GATGCTGGTCATATACTTGGTTCAGCTTCAATTTTAATAGAGTATAATAAGCAAAGAATGTTTTATACGGGGGATATCAAGATATCATCCCAGAGAATAATGAATGGTGCAATACTACCAGAGGGTAGTATTGATATTTTAATTACTGAATCAACTTATGCGTCATCAGAAAGCAAGAATATCGGAACTCTTATTTCAGAAGGTAAGAGATTTGTCAAGGAAGCAAATAAAGTATTAGCTTCTGGAGGATCGATCCTGATTCCAGTTTTTTCTCTTGGGAAAATGCAGGAAGTACTTATGTTTCTTTTTAACAAAATGAAATCTGGGACACTAACAGAAACACATATCTTTACTGGAGGAATTGGAAGAAAGATTTCCCATCTTTATGATCTAAATCGTTTTCTTATAAATCGTAAGTATGAAAAAGTTAAGCTTAGTGAAATTGAACAGATCAATTATTTTGACATACAAAATCCGGATTTTTATCAGCGGCATCCATCAATAGTTTTAGCTGCAAGTGGAATGATGCTTGAGAATACAATGTCTAACAAGCTAATGAAATATTGGATACATAAAAACGTCTTCAGTATTTTCATTGTTGGTTATATGGATCCAAGTACACCTGGGTATATGATTGCTTCTAATAACCAAGGTGACGAAATAGAAATTGGGATTGATAAAAAAGTAAAAATTAAATGTTCGGTTAATAGATTTCACTTCCCATCACATAGTACAAGAGAAGAATTACTCAATATTGTGGACAGAACAAATCCGAAAAGAGTAATATTAGTCCACGGTGAACCTGAAGCTAAAGAGTGGCTTGGGCATCAGATACTTAAGCTAAATAATAATGTTAAAGTTCATAGTGCAAGTATTGGTAGTTCAATTATGCTTAATGGAATTTAAAAACCCAATCCCGTTTCACGGGATTGGGTTTTTCTTTACATAGTAATTAAAACATTGATAATATCTTTTCATAATCCTCTTTATTGTTCATATTAAAAAAAACAGTTGAATTATGTCCCGGCAAATCTTCAGCTTTAATTTCCTCAAATCCAACATTAGTTAACAACGAATAAACTTTCGCACAATGTTTTCTTGTTTTAGGATCATTATTTTCTGCCTCTCTTTTAAGTAAACCCTCAGCATTTTGTAAAACAGATTTTGAATATCTACCAGCTAAATGCTGGAGCATTCCCTCAGAACTGCAAACAGTAATTGGTTTATCTGTTCCAAACTCAATTATTGATTTTATAATTTCTGATTTCATCAAAGGCATATCGCAAGATAAAATAAAATTTTCATCAGTTTTAGAGTTTACTAATCCCGAGTGAATTCCAGCTAATGGGCCGCCGACTTTGAAAATATCTTCAAACATTGGCAAATCTAAAAATTTATACTCATCTGGAGTGTTTGTAATTAAAATAACATTCGTAAAAATTGAATTCATCAAATTAGCAACATGTTCAATAATAGTTATTTCACCTAATGGTAGCAGCGCTTTATTTTGCCCCATTCTTCTGCTATTTCCACCGCTAAGTATAATACCAGTAATATGATCAATCATTTTTTTCATAATCATTTGAAAAATATATGAAAGATAGTAAATATTAGTACAATGTAAATTCATAATTCTAATATTTAATTGTTGTTTCCAATAACATTATTTTTTACTTTAATCTTGAAAGGAATCTATTTATTTTTGTTTTAATATTTTAATCAATAAAGGATAGGAGGTATTGTGAAGAGGAGTTATGTTTTATTTTTAATGGGAATATCAGTAGTGTTTTTTCTTTTTTCATGTGGTGGAAAAGAGGAGTCGGTTGATAGACTAGCAATGATTGAAAAAGCCAAAAATGTATTTGGCACTTTACCTGCAGTAATGCCCGGTTCAGAAAATGACACTCCAGAAATTATCGCTTTAGGTGAAAAACTTTATTTCGATGAACGTCTCTCTGTTAATGATGAACAATCATGTAATACTTGTCATCAGGTTGATAATAACGGTGCTGGTGTTGATAACGAAGTGACTTCAGAAGGAACAAAAGATGGTAAAATTGGAGTAAGAAATTCTCCAACTGTTCTTAATGCCGGTTTTCATTTTGCACAGTTTTGGGATGGCCGCGAGCCTGATCTAAAAGCACAGGCAAAAGGGCCTGTTTTAAATCCAGATGAAATGGCGATGCCTGATTCAAACACAGTTGTTAAAAAATTCAAAAAAGTTGATGAATACAAGGAATTATTTAAAGCTGCAAAAATGGATATAACTTATGATAATATGGCTGAAGCTATTGCTGCATTTGAAAGAACTCTCATTACAAAAGACAGATTTGATATGTTCATGAAAGGCAATCCTCAAGCACTAAAAGATGAAGAGGTTGAAGGTCTTGCATTATTTATTGATAAAGGATGTACGACTTGTCATACAGGTCCATTATTAGGTGGAAACATGTATCAAAAAATGGGATTGCTTAAGCCTTATGCTGATACAACTGACAAAGGAAGATTTGACGTTACAGGAGTTGAAACAGATAAGTATATGTTTAAAGTTCCATCATTGAGAAATATTGCTTTAACTTATCCTTATATGCATGATGGAAAAGTAAATACACTTAAAGAAGCTACTGTGTTGATGGCAGATATTCAGTTAGATAAAAATCTAACTGATGAAGAAGCAGGTAAAATTGTGAAGTTTATGGAATCATTAAGTGATATCAAATTAGCAAAAGCTAATGCAAAATAATTGAGAAATTTATTATTTTTTAATGCACAATGTGTGCAATTATTTATTAACTAAATATTTGTAGTTCCGCACTACTTGCACAAAAGAGTCCAGCCAAATAGGTTGGACTCTTTGTTTAAATTTAGCCAGTTAGAAAAGGTCAGCTAAACTCTTTGGTTCTCTACTTTTCCAAGCTCCCTTATGGTATGCAAATCCAGCGATCAAGGGAAGTGCAAGTGTAGCTTCTGAATAAACCATTTGTTCAAAGGTAGTCTCTACTTTACCCCAAGAGCTAGCTTCTTTTAAAGTCGAACTTGAAAGGGCACCATCTCTTACATCCGCAACAGTAATTTGAATGGCGTATTTGTGCATTGGTGCATCTTCTTGCAGAATGTCTGCAGCAACAACAATATCCTGTGTGAAATTTTTTGGAACGCCGCCGCCTATCATAAATATTCCAGTTTCTTTACTCTTTAGTTTAATCTTGGTCAGTTCTAGAAAATCTTTTCCAGAATCAAATGAAAGATGATTATCTGGGTTTTTGTGTTGATGCATTACAATTCCAAATCCGGCTGAACAATCTGAAAATGCTGGGACAAAGATCGGCACATTATTTTTATATGCAGCATAAATGACAGAATCATCAACTTTTGGTCCGTCATTTTCATCTAAATATTTTCCGAAGTGCCAGAGCAGTTCACGAGATGAATATGGACGAGGTTCCAAATTATCAAAAATTTTAGCAGTTGTATCATCACAGATTCTAAGCTGATCTTCATCAATGAAGGTATCATAAATTCTATCGATATGAAGTTCACGCATTTCGTTATCATCAACGAAAGGAGAGCCGATATAATGCTTAAATCCAAGAGCTTCGAAAAAATCTTGATCAACCATTATAGCACCTGTTGAAACAATTGCATCAACCATATTATTCGAGACAAGATCGAACACGACTTTTTTTAGTCCGGCACTAAAAAGGGAACCGGCAAGAGTTAGAATAATTGTTGCATTCTTGTCATTCAACATTTTATCATAAATCTCTGCAGCACGATGCAGATCCCTTGCTGAAAATGCCATCTTGCCCATATCTTCAACAATAGAAACTACATTGTGTTCTTTAATATCTATATGCTTAACAATTTCTTTGAGGAAATCTTTCTTTGTAGTCATTTTAATTCTCCAATATTTTAATATAAAAATATAGGAATTTGTT
>JBDLIN010000334.1:0-3924 GCA_039714835.1 Bacteroidota bacterium
ACAGGATAAATTCAATTGGTCTAATTTAGAACTGCGAGAACTGTGGCAAAAAGCGGGAGCTCATGTTTATCTGGATACTGATGATGTGTTTTATATTGGACGAAAATGGATGTGCATTCATTCTGCCACAGGTGGAAACAGAATTGTGAAATTTCCATTTTATGCTCAGGTTATAGATCCATTGAATGAGAAAATTATAGCAGATTCTACGAATTTTATTGAGATTAATTTAGCTCCTAAATCAACAACTTTATTAAGAATTAAATCATATTGACAACTAAAAACAATTTCTATTGAAATCTTAATATATTCTTTATAATTTAATACAAACGTTTGTCTATATTTAATAACCAATTTTTTACAATTTTTGCATTTGCACAATGGCACATACAAAAATTCCAGATACTGTGGTGACCTTTGAGAATACCCGCTATTTATCTATTTATTATCTTATTGGTCAGGTAGATATGTTAATGCGATTAGTACGTTGAAAGTTAATTCGATTAAAAGCAGACTTAAAATCACAATTAGGAAGAAGTTATGAGTTTCAAGATATTATTTATAGTTCTTTTTGTGCTCATTAGTTTAAATAAAGTAGTTATTGCTCAAAGCAATAATGATTCAGATATTGAATGGAAGAAAAAATATAACTTTTCTCAAGCAAAAGAGAAATTCTCTGATCCTCCACTTTTCTACGCACCACATACCTTTTGGTTTTGGGATACCGCACTTGATACTGCGCAAACAGCATCGATGGCAAAGGAGATGACCAAACAGAGATTAAATCCCGGTTACGCACATCCACGCCATAGTGAAGCTCCGGCTTCCGCTTTCCCAGCACTTCCGCAAGAGGAATGGCTTTCACCTCTTTGGTTCAAGAGTTTTGAATCGGCTGCTAGAGAAGCCGACAGGGCAGGAATGACGCTGGGATATTGTGATGAATACTGGTGGCCAAGTGGTAGGGCGGATGGAAAAGTATTGGAACAAGATCCAGATCTGGCAGCAAAATCTTTAGAATGGGTACGAATTGTTGGAACAGAAGGAACTACACTAAATTTGCCAACTTCCAAAGTTACAGTTGCTGCAAAATTATCAAAAGATACTCTGTTGATTTCAAGCACACTAAAAATAATTGGGGAGGGTGAAGCATTTAGTTGGAAAGTACCAAAAGGTAATTGGATTATCTATTCCTACTCTATTGAGAAATCTAAACTTGATGTCGGAAATGTTAATTATCTTAATCCAAAATTAATGGATGTATTTATTCCTATCGCACATGAATCTTATTTTAATTCTGTTGGAAAGTACATGGGGAATGTTATTCCTGGAGTCTTTGTAGATAATGAGGGTGATTACGGTTCTAAAATGGCATGGTCAGAGTATCTTGTTGAACGACATCAGGAAATGAAAGGTAGCGACATGCGTAAATATCTGCCGCTCCTTACCGAAAAAGATAGCGAAGGATTATGGGTTAAAGCACGATATGATTGGTTTGATGTGGTTTCCGATATTTATTCGAAACAATTTCTTGGACGTTTGAGTGATTGGCTATATGAGCATGACATGTATTACATCTCAAATTTGTGGGAAGAATCACTATTGCTGCAGACTCGAGCAGTGGGTGATTTCATGAGAGCACAACGTGAAGTTACAATGCCAGGCAATGACTGTCTATTAATGTATTCGCAAAATGTGCATGATTTTAAGGAAACTCAATCTGTATGTGAATTTGAAGACCGTCCATTTATGACTGAACTGATGGGGGTTGCTGGATGGCAGCAAACACCTTCACAAATGAAGATGACGATAAACGCTGTTACTGCTTGGGGTGTAACTCATACCGTTCCGCATGGTATAAATTTAAATAGAAAACTAGAGACCATTCCTTATCCAGCAGATTGGTTTACTGAAAATCCGTTTTGGCGATATCTGCATTTATGGACAGATTTTGCAAGACGTGCTTCATTTGTGAATCGACAAGGACAACTTGCTGCTGATATACTTATTTTTAATCCGTTGGAGAGTGTGTGGGCTTTATCGGAAGGATATTTCACAAGTGCGGCTGGTGATGAATGGCCTGATAAAGCAGTTGAAATAAATAACACATATTCTGAAGCTATGAATATTTTAACTAAATCTTGGCTTGATTATTTAATCGGAGATAATTACTATTTAGATAAAGCAGAAATTGTTAAACCGAGTGATGGAGTAGCAAAATTAAAAATTGGGACTCATGAATTTTCCGTACTTGTGTTGCCGTCTATGTTTATTCTATCTCAATCTACCTCCGACAAAATACTTGAATTTGCAAAATCTGGTGGAATGGTTGTTATTCTTGGTGATTTACCTAAGGGTTCACCTCAAGTTGGTCTTAACGATCCAATTATAGTAAACAATATGAATCAATTAGTAAAATTACGATCAGTAATGAATCTATCAAATGAACCGGATAAAATGAATCTTATACCGTCGAAAATTAAGGAAGTTATTGAGTCACAAATGGAAATGATCGCTGGTGAATTACCATTATTGATCTCACATCGCAAAATTGATAATAAAGATTTTTATTGGCTTGCTAATAACAGTGGTGTAAAGCAAACAGTTACACTTTCACTTCGTGATGGAAATGGGTCAGCAGAAATTTGGGATTGTGAAACTGGAGAAATCAGATCAGTTTTGTATAGTAGAGATAATGGCAGAAATAAAATAGAACTTCAATTTGATTCCTATGAAGCATTCTGGCTAGTTTTTAATTCATCCGGCGAAACTAGATCGGTTGAAAAATCAAGACCTTCAGATTTGGTTGAACTTGAAATAAACGGACCATGGCAAATCAACTATCCTGAGACGAATAAAATTCAAGTAACATCAACACGCTCATTGATAATTGGTGATACTATAACTCACTCTAAATATTTGGGAAGTGACTTTGATGATTCAGAGTGGAACTATCTCAATATTGTTGGAAATATTAGATTGGAAGGGGCATGGAATGCATCTATGTTTTATAATCCAGATCCTGATACAAAACGGTTTTACAGATATGAATTTGATTTAGCTGAAATTCCAAAAGGAGCAATAGTAAATATTAATGGTGATAATGGTGTTAAGTTTTGGATTAATGGAGAGTCTGTTGTTCCTGGAAAAAACGCAGAAAGCTGGTCTGTATTTGATACTCATCCTATTAATTCATTGCTTAGGAAAGGTAAGAACGTAATTGCCGTTGAAGAAAAAAATCATTTGGGATATGGGTGGATGGTATTTCAAGGACTCATTCATTTCGCCAATGGTGAAGAAATGGATTTAGTTTCTAATTCAAACTGGAAGGAGTCGGATAAACTATTTCCTAATTGGCAGAATATCCAATTTGATGACCGTTCGTGGAAATCTCCTACTATAGCTGATGAAAAGGTTTCATCATTTAATTTTCTTCGCATGCGACCTCCGAATAAAATTCTGTTTTCAAAAAGTTCTGTGTGGTGGAGAATTGATGTTGTTCCAAATGCAGAGTATTTGCTATTGCCTGGGTTATCCGATAAAGCTGAAATATGGGTTGATGGGGAAGAAGTAAGTATCCACAACGGAAAAGTAATTCTTTTAGCAGATTCAAAAGTTGTAGTTATTAAAAATGGAGAAGATGCAAGTGGACTTTCACAACCTGCGGCATTTTATTGTAGTGGTTCGAGTACGACAAATCTTGTATCGTGGCTCGATATGGGCTTGAGAAGATTTACCGGATTTATAGATTACGAAACTACATTTGATCTTCCTTCAGAAAATTCATCAATTACAATTGATCTTGGAAATGTACGTTACATGGCAGAAGTTTGGTTGAACGAAAAAAAAATTGGTGAACGTTTATGGGCTCCATTTACTTTCAGGACAGAAACAAGTAGGATCGGAGAAAATAAATTACGTGTTCGG
>JBDLIN010000335.1:0-3903 GCA_039714835.1 Bacteroidota bacterium
AGATTTTGAAGAACATGAGGGTCTGTTCGTTCAGTTAAGCTCAAAGTTTGATACTTTGCTCGGAGCCTTTGTTCATAGGACAAATAGAGGACAGGCAGCTGGTGGTGTGCGATATTGGAGTTACGAGGATATGGAGGATTATCTGCGTGATGGACTTAGACTTGCAAAAGGGATGACTCATAAAAATGCACTTGCCGGGCTTTGGTGGGGAGGGGGAAAAGGTGTAATGTCCCATAATCCTGATGTAGATAAAAATGATCCTGAGGTTAGAGAGTTACTATACAAGGAATATGGTGAGTTTATTACTTCTATTAATGGATGCTATGTTACAGCAGAAGATGTCGGTACAAGTGTAGATGATATGGCTAATATTTTCAGTAATACTCGGTTTACAACTTGTATACCTCATAAAGTTGGGGGCAGCGGTAATCCATCAATCCCAACAGCACGAGGTGTTGTTACCGGTATGGAGGCAGCAATACAACATTTAAGTGGTGAATCATTAGAAGGGAAAACTATTGTTGTACAAGGTTTGGGACATGTTGCAATACCGATGATAAAGTTTCTATTTGAAAAAAATGTTAAAAAGATAATTGGCTGTGATATTTTCCCCGATGTAGTTGAACATTCTAAAATTGAATTTAATGAAGAAAGCTTTGAAACTCGTCTTGTTGACAAAGGCGTCAACTCAATACTTTTTGAAGAATGTGACATTTTAGCTCCTTGTGCTACTGGAGGTATTCTGAATAAGAATACTATCCCAAACATAAAAGCTAAAATTATCTGCGGTGCTGCGAATAACCAACTTGAAGATCCGCAAACTGATGATGAAAAACTATTTAAAAGAGATATAATTTATGTCCCAGATTTTCTCACAAACAGAATGGGTATTGTGAACTGTGCTGATGAGCAGGCAGGATATGTTAATGACGATCCAATTATAGAGAGACATTTATCACAGGATTGGGAATACTCTATTTATCAGATGGCAACAAAAGTTTTGAAAGAATCGAAAGAAACCAATGTCCCACCCGGAAAGGTTGCTATTCAGTTGGCAGACAAACTTTCGCGAGAAAACAATCCAATATATGGACATAGAAGCCAGTTGATAATCGATTCATTAGTTAAAGGTGGTTGGGAGAGATTTTAATTACTACTCTTATTACTAAGAATTAATAATTAAATGAAATATTTTTTATAGGAGTTTAATAATGAGAGAATACGAAGTCACATTAAATCAGAATTCCTTGGTTAAGTATTTAAGGAAACCTGCCAAGGAATTTACCCGTCATGACATAATTCGCTACATTGAAGAAAATGCGATCGAGCAAGTTAATTTTCATTATGTAAATGAAGATGGGAAATTAAAGACACTTAATTTTGTAATTATTTCAAGGGCTTATCTGGAATCTATTCTATCTACGGGAGAGCGGGTTGATGGTTCTAGTCTCTTTTCATATATTGATGCTTCAACCAGTGACCTTTACGTGATTCCACGTTTTAAGACCGCTTTTGTAAATCCTTTTTCAGAAGTCCCAACTATTGATATATTTTGTTCCTTTTATACAAAGGAAGGACTTCCGCTACCAAGTGCACCCGAGAATATTTTAAAAAAGGCAAGCAATAGATTCATTGAAACAACAGGTTATAAAATAAAAGCCTTAGGAGAATTAGAGTATTATATTATTGCTGATAAAGATAGTAATCAAGAATACCCAGCAAAAGACCAGAAAGGTTATCACGAATCAACACCCTTTGCAAAATTTGAATTTCTTCGTACTGAAGCTATGCGAATTATTGCAAAATGTGGTGGAAAAATAAAATACAGTCATTCTGAGGTAGGCAGTTTCACTACAGACGATAAGTACTATGAACAGCATGAAATTGAATTTAATCCAGTTGATGTTGATGAGGCAGCTGATCAAATAGTTTTAGGCAAGTGGATATTGCGAAATCTTGCATATAAATATGGTGTTGATATAAGTTTTGCTCCCAAAATAACTGTTGGAAAGGCTGGAAGCGGATTACATATTCACTATATGATCGCAGATGAACAAGATAATAATCTTATGATTGAGGATAACGAACTAAGTGATATAGCCCTAAAATCGATTGCAGGCATTTTAGAAAAAGCAAAAGCATTAACAGCTTTTGGAAATACAATCCCTACATCATATTTACGTTTGGTCCCACATCAAGAGGCTCCAACAAATATCTGCTGGGGAGAAACAAACCGTTCAGCTTTAGTTAGAATTCCTCTTGGGTGGACATTAAAAACGGAAATGATCAAAGATGCAAATCCAGTTGAAATTGCTGAGGTTCCCTACATTCCGGGAAAACAAACTGCTGAATTTCGTGTGCCAGACGGTTCAGCCGATATTTATCATTTGCTTGCGGGGATGATAATGGCAATGCAGCAGGGAATTGAAATGCCAAACAGCTTGGAAATTGCAAATGATTTAAAAATAGAGGAAAATATTTTTGAGAAGGAAGAATTAACTAAACACTTAAAAAAATTACCAACCTCGTGCTCTGAATCAGCTGATGAATTAGAAAAAGAAATTAAATTTTTTAACAGCGATAATATATTTCCAACTGGAACTCTCAATCGTTTTATAACTGTACTAAGATCGTATGAAGATCAGAATTTAAGCGAAAAACTTTATCAGAAAGATGAAGAGATAATGAAGTTAGTAAATGAGTATTTTCATCATGGATAATTTTTAATAATAGAACAGAGAATTTATTGCTGCCACCGTCGAACGGTGGCAGTCAATTATTATCTTTTCCAGAAGACTAAAAAATTAATTATTCCCACCTAATATCAAAGGCAATCCATCTTTTCCGGAACCGATAACTACAACTTTAGAGTTTGTTGAATTAGCAAGTTTCTCTGTTGCTTCAATTCCTTTCCATCTTAACAACTGATCGTTGATTCCTTCAGAAACAATTGTTTGGAAATCTTTAATACCTTTAGCTTCTATACGCTTACGTTCAGCTTCCTGCTCTTCTTTTTTGAGAACAAATGCCATTCTTTGACTTTCCTGTTCTGCTTGAAGTTTTTCTTCAATAGATTTGGTCAATCTTTCAGGCAATATAATCTGGCGCAGAGCAGCCGTCTCAGTTGTGATTCCTCTTGGACCAACAAGTCCTTCGAGTTCTTCCATTATTTCGCCTGCAAGTTTTTCACGTGAAGCAGTATAAAGTGCTTTGGCTTCGTAGCGGGCAGTTACTCCTCTAACAACAGAACGAAATTGAGGCATTAGAATTATTTCTGCATAATTCGGCCCAACAGTTTTATAGATTATATTAGCGTTATCAGGATCTAGCCTGAAAAGAAGACTTATCTCCAATTGAACACTTAATCCTTCTTTTGATGGAACATTCATCACCTCTTTCAGTTCCTGCGTTTTAATACTGAATTTGATCACTTTAGCCATCGGGTTAACTAAATTCACACCCGCCTTTAAAGTGTTATCATTTACTTTTCCAAGAAAATCTACTACACCTACAGTTCCTGCCGGAACAACAGTAAAGACATTAAATATTGCAATTGCTGCAGCTATTAATACAGCGACAATAGAAACAAAAACTTCTTGCTTACGACCAGCTTTTTGCATTTTGAAATAAACAACTATACCAACAACAAAAACAATTAAAGCGACTATAAATGGCATTTTTCTTCTCCTATTTAATTAAGTTAATATTTTTTTAATCAATCTTGGTCTTGAGGTAGGGTTACTACTAAATTTAAGTGATCCAGTAGTTCTACTTTTTACATCTTCAATTTTTGATTTTTTATCAGTGAACAACTCAGCTATTATTTCACCTTTCCTAATTCTGTCTCCTATCTTTGGATAAAATATTATTCCAGCTTTAGGATCGATCTTATCTTCCTTTGTC
>JBDLIN010000336.1:0-3882 GCA_039714835.1 Bacteroidota bacterium
TTTTTCAACCACAATATCTTTCTGTCGCTGTTTTCTTTGAGGATCTTTCTCAACAAATATTTTTTCTCCTGTCCATGGATTCTTTTCAGTATAATACATTAGAGTTGAATAGGTTGAGGGAGTTGGAGTAAATATCTGTACTTGTTCTGGATTTATTTTCAATTTTTCTGAAGCAAAAGTTTTTAATTCCTTCATCTCCTTTTCACCGCATCCGGGGTGTGCAGCAATTAAGTAATATGTTAAGAATTGTCGTTTACCTGCCTCTTGTGAATGTTTGTAGAACATAGATTTGAAGTCTTCTAATGCTATCATACCAGGTTTGCCCATTAAATCAAGCACTCGATCGTTTGTATGCTCTGGGGCAATTTTTAATTGTCCTGATGTATGATGCACGGCAATCTCTTTCAAGTATTCGTAACCGAATTGTTTATCACCAGCAACAAGATCATAGCGTATCCCGGAAGCTACAAAGGCTTTACGAACACCGGGCAAGCGTCGTATTTCTCTAAGCACATCTAAAGAAGGCTTGTGAGTGGGTTTGAGTCCTTTGCAAGTTTCAGGATGAACACAGCGCATATGGTTGCACATTCCCACTTTTATTTTCTTTTTGCATTCGTAATCATACATATTTGCTGTAGGTCCGCCTACATCAGAAATTATTCCTTTAAACTTTTTATCTTTAGTAAATTCCTTTACTTCTTTTAGAATTGAATCTTTAGTTCGACTGACAATAGTTCGCCCTTGATGGACAGCAATTGCACAGAAATTACATTCACCGTAGCATCCGCGGTGAGTAAGAATAGAAAATTTAATTGTATCAAGAGCACGAACTTTTCCATCCTTAGCATTTAACGGATGAACATCTCTTTCGAAATCAAGATCATGAAATAAATCTATCTCTTCAACTGATGGATTAAACTGTGGCGGATTCTGGATAAGATAACGCTCACCGGTTTTCTGATACAGCCCTTTCGCTGATAGAGGATCATTATTTTGATAGAAGTATTCGAACATCTCCGAGAATTTATCTTTCGAATTATTGCATTCTTCATAGGATGGAATTTGAATGTACTCATATTTAGGTTCGTGAGAAATATAGCTGAGTCCTCTAATATTTTCGGGCGATTTTTTCTGCTTTAGCTTTTTCGCTAATTCCAATACTGTTTTCTCGCCCATACCATAAATAAGATAATCAGCCTTCGAATCGAATAAAATTGAACGGCGGAGTTTATTCTGCCAAAAGTCGTAATGCACCACTCTTCTCAAACTCGCTTCAATCCCACCAAGCACAATGGGAACTGTTCCTTTAAAATTCTTACGGATAAGATTAGTATAAACCATTGAGGCTCTATCGGGACGACGATTGTTAATTCCTCCGGGTGTAAAATCATCCTGTCGACGCTTCTTTTTTGTCGCAGTATAATTAGCCACCATCGAATCGACACAACCAGCACTGATGCCCCAAAATAATTCGGGCTCTCCCAATCGGCGGATATCTTTATCGCTGCTTACGTCAGGCTGAGCAATAATACCAACGCGGTAACCATCCCTAATGAGCAATTTGCCGATCACAGCAGCGCCATTATAAATACTGTCGATATAAGTATCGCCGGTAACTAAAATTACATCGAATTTCTGCCAGCCAAGCTTAGCTGCTTCCTCCTTTGTAGCTGGAATGAACATGAGTTCCTTTCTGAAAATTCTAAAAACTAATTTACTATAAAAAGAGATAAGCTGTTAGCCGAATTTAGAATTCTCAATGTCGAAACATAAATCTTGCCCCAACAATATGCTTTTCAATTCAGTTGACAGTTTTCGAATATTCCCAAAAGAAATCAAAAGTTAAACAGAATTGAATAATTTGCTTGTTTAGTACAAATCTTGGATTGAAAGATATCTTTCACCTGTATCATAGTTAAAACACAAGACAGTTTTATTCTCACCAATTTCTCTCAACTTTTTTGAAATTGCTGCAAGTGTAGCTCCGGTTGAGATTCCGGCTAGGATACCTTCTTCCAAGGCAAGAGATTTAGTAAATTGAAATGCTTCATCTTTTGATACCGAAATTGTTCCATCCAATATATTAATGTTTAAATTTTTTGGAATAAAACCCGCACCGACTCCTTGAATTCCGTGAGGTCCTGGATCACCACCTGAAATAACAGAAGACTCTTCTGGTTCAACTGCAAAAACCTTAAGATCAGAAAACTTAGATTTTAAAATTTCAGCTACACCTGTTATATGTCCACCTGTACCAACACCTGTAATTAAGTAATCAATTCCATCTGGAAAGTCATTTATAATTTCTTGAGCAGTAGTTTCTCTGTGTATTTCAACGTTTGCTGGGTTCTCGAATTGCTTCGGTATCCAAACATTTTTGTTTTTTAATTTTAATTGATTTGCTTTTTCAATTGCTCCTTTCATACCAAGTTCTCGTGGTGTGAGTTCAAATTTAGCGCCATAAGCTGCCATCAATTTTCTCCGTTCAATTGACATCGATTCAGGCATTACGAGAATTAATTCGTATCCCTTAACTGCTGCAACCATCGCTAATCCGATTCCTGTATTACCAGAGGTTGGTTCAACAATTGTCATCCCAGATTTCAAAACTCCACTCTTTTCTGCATCCTCAATCATTGATAAAGCAATTCTGTCTTTTATACTTCCTCCAGGATTAAATTTTTCTGATTTAATCCAAATCTCATTTGAGGTGTTAGCAAAAAGTTTATTTATTCTGATATGAGGTGTATTCCCAATTGTTTCTAATATATTAAATGCTTTCATTTTATACCTTTCATCTTAAATGATAAAATTTAATTCATCGTTATTAAAACTGTCCTGAAAACTAACTTCACTCTTATGTTGCACTATAGAATTCTGAGGAACAGACCGTGTTAACCAAACATTACCGCCAATTATACTTCCTTTCCCAATTGTAGTTTCACCGCCAAGTATAACAGCATTTGAATAAATTATCACATCATCTTCAATGGTGGGATGTCGCTTCTTTTTTGCTAATCCTTTCTGAACGCTCAATGCTCCTAAAGTAACACCTTGATAAATTTTGACATTCTTACCAATTGAAGTTGTTTCTCCAATCACTATTCCGGTACCGTGATCAATAAAAAAAGAATCGTTAATTTGAGCACCCGGATGGATATCAACACCTGTTATTTGATGAGCATACTCAGATATAATTCTCGGTAATAGAGGTATTTTTAAATTATAGAGTTCATGAGCAATTCTATAAATTGCTATAGCAAAAAAGCCTGGATATGCCAAAATAACTTCATCTAAACTTTCAGCTGCAGGATCTCCCGCAAAAATTGCTTGAGCATCCATATATAATTTTTTATGTATTAATGGGAGCTTCTCAATAAAAATACTTGCGTATTTATCTGAGTTGCCTTTGACTTCTCCGTTTAATGAAGTTAATATCATATTCAGATTTCTTCTTAGCAAATAAATTTTGCTTTCAATTTCATTAGAATTAAAATATTCCTTCTCTGAAAAGTGTGGAAAGAGTAATTGAAGCAGATCATCAACAAATGATTGCGCAGATGATTTTATTGGCTCCTTTGATTGATATTTTTTTCTGATTTTTAATAAATCAACTGAAAATTCAGTTAAACTATAATTTTGATTCTTTGCCATTGTAATTCCTAGCTAAGATGAATAAATAAATAAAAATAGTTTGAGTTTAGTGCAGTAAGGTTTAACAGATGCAGGTGTAAAAGTATCCTACCATGTGATATTTAGAAATGGAGGTCTTATCAGACGATATATCTAATTTTGCAATTTTCATACTCTAATTATAACTAATAATTATCTAATTGATATAAAATAATTAATAATTTTTATCAGTAATGATTATTTATAAAC
>JBDLIN010000337.1:0-3873 GCA_039714835.1 Bacteroidota bacterium
AATAAGAACATTATTCGAATAGGAATATTGATTATTACATTTTTATTTATTTTGTTATTCAAAGATGTAAACGATAAAATAAATTCTAATGTTGAATCGGCCTTTTATTCTTTGAACAGTTCATCACTTCCTGATACAAACATTGTTTTAATTAAAATTACTCAAAGTGATATTGAAAAACTTGGCGGATGGCCTTTAAAACGAAGTTATTATGCACTTTTACTAAACAAATTATTAGATCTAAATGCAGCTAAAATTGGATTAGAGATTTTTCTATCTACCAGCAACCGTACTCAAAATATTTATAACGATTTAATTCTTAATGAACTGAAAAAGAATGATAAAATTACTCTATCATGTTATGCGAACTCAATTGAGAATGAAGCTGGACAGTTTTATACTGACTCAATCATCTATCCTCTTTCTGAAAGTGAATTCAAAATCATCAATATTGGGCATGTCAATTATTTAGAATTTGATGACATCTACATTCCACAAGAAATCTTTTATAATAAAGATACTTTACCTTCCTTCTCAAAATTGCTTACAAATGAATTTGAGAACAAAGGAACAATTCCTCAATTCTTGAAACTTAATTTTCATTCATCTCTAAATGATTTTAACAGTTTTGATTTGATAGAATTTTTTGACCTACTTGAGAGAAATGATCCAAGATTAAATTTTATAAAGGGGAAAATTGTTTTGATAGGTGTTACAGATCCAAACATTGGTAAATCTGTAGTTACTCTCTTTGACAAAACTTTCCCAGGTATAGGGTTACATGCAACAGCAGTTGATAATATCTTAACTCAAAGATTCTTAGATCCCAAATACAGGACACAGTCTACTATTGTTTTCGTTCTTCTAATGATACTAATCATATTTATTACCGGAAGATTTCGATTAATATTTTATCCAATCATTTTATTAGTACTATTAATACTTTCTTTTCTTCTCTTTACTCAGTTATATATAGAGCTAGATTATAGTGCATTTCTACTCCCAATTTTTCTTCTTTTTATTGGTGAGATATTATTTTACATTTTCGAAAAAGAACAGAGACTCTCAGAAGCATACAGCGAAAATGAAATTCTTGAGAGAACAGTAAGCTTAAAAGAAAAAACTTTAATTGAATTAGAAAAGGAGATTAATGAATCAAAGGAACCGCCAAAGCATCTTCTTGATCAGGTTGATACTCTTAAGGAGCAAGTAGACCAATTAAGGAAGTCTCAAAGAGATAATGAAACTATCTTTCAATCGGAAGATGATGATTCTACCAAAAACTTTCTTGGTATTATCTATCGAAGTTCCGAAATGCAAAAGCTGGCTGATATGGTGACACGTATTGCTCCAACTGATGCATCAGTATTAGTAATTGGTGAGAGTGGGAGTGGAAAAGAGCTTGTTGCAAATGCTATTCATCAGTTAAGTAAGAGAAAAAATAACAGCTATGTAGCATTTAATTGCGCTGCTCTACCAGAGAATTTATTAGAGAGTGAATTGTTCGGACATGTAAAGGGTGCATTTACTGATGCAAGTAGTAATAAGATCGGCAGATTTGAAGCGGCTGATAACGGCACCATTTTCTTAGATGAAATTGGTGAAACTTCAGAAAGATTCCAGGCAAAGTTATTACGAGTGCTGCAGACTGGCGAATTGCAAAAGGTTGGATCTTCTGAGACAAAAATTGTAGATGTACGAGTGATTGCTGCTACGAATAAGAACTTAACTGAATTAGTGAAAGAAAATCAATTTAGAGAAGACCTGTATTATCGGTTAAATGTTATCACAATAGAGGTCCCCTCGTTGAGTGAACGAACTGTAGATATAGCAATTCTTGCAGAATACTTTACAGAGAAAGAAAACGCAGAATTGAAAATCTCAAATGCAGTTATGAATATTTTATTGAAGAATGAATGGACCGGTAACGTTCGTGAATTAGAATCGACTATTAAAAGAGCAGCTATTTTTGCTTTGAGTGATAATAGAAATATTATCAAAATAATTGATCTACCTTCAAATCTAGCTAACCTTGATAAATCAAATCTTGAGCAGATGATCCTTGATTCTCTTAGAGAAAAAGATTTTTCACATTCCGCTATAAATGAAACTGCTAAAGAATTAGGAAATATCAGTCGTACTATAATCTCTGAAAACTTTCGTGGAATCTTCTTCCAGAATTATGTACAGAACAATTTTGATCTTGAAACAGCTTGTAAAAATATTGTTGATTCAGAAAATGAAGATGCTCATGAAAAAGTAAGGAAGAAAGGTCAAACCTATTTGAAAAATTTAGAAACAGATATAAAAAACATCGGCAGCTCAAATTTTGATGAATTAAAAAATAAATTCAGCTCAAAGTATAAGAACCTTCCGCAGAAGTATCATACCTATCTTGATGAGGTGATAAAGCATCTTATCTGAGTTTTTCTAACGAACAGAGTTTAGTTGAACCAAACACTGTTAATAATTTACGTCGAAAGTAAGAAAGTGCCAACAGTAATATCCCAGACAGCAACCACAACGCGTTTGGTGTCGGCATCAACGAAAAGTTAGATGGTCTGTTTTACGTGCCATATTTTTATTTGTTTTTTTGATATAGGATTAAATTTTTTAGCTGAAACTCATGTCGAATTGGATGCATTACTGCATGTTCGATCATAGCATCAATACAATATTCAACTCCCCAACGAGAAGGATAAGTTGGTGAGTGAAATTTGTCCTCAGTTATTTCCACTAGTGGTGAACGCCATTTATCTAAAAGATGTGTGAGATACTCATTTGCTTTATAGTCAATACAATCAGGTTCGGGTACTGCTCTAATTTCTGGATCTGGAAGATTTAAATTACCACACATCCAAATCATATATCCTCGTGCAGCTCTAAAAATATGTCTAAGAAGTGTATCGAGTGATTTATAATCGGAATCTTCAGTTTCGGGTAAAGCTATATTGAAACTTTTGGCTTCCCGCCAGGTTTGTAGGAAATATTTTAAATGTTTCTCATGTAATAAGACCATTGATCGTGCACCATTATATCTATATTCTTTTAAATATTGAGATTCCATTTTAACATTCCTTTTGTGTGACAAAACCAAGGCCGTTCAACATATACATATGGCGAAAAATATTCTTAAATCTATACCATTTAATTCCAAGCATCATTAAAAGTAATAACTTGATTCAATGATTCGACAACGATTTCTGCAGATATTCCAAATTCTTTTTCAATTTCTTCAGCAAGTTCCTTTCTATTAGCAAGATTTCTTTTAGTATAATTATTATCAGAAAACTCAATGAATGAAAAGTTGTGGATTACTTTTGAATAATTTTTTCTAAATAGAACTAATAAAATGGAATTCATAAATGTCGCTGTGGTTGAAAATGAGTCTTTAATAACACTCTCAAATTCTGAGATTAATTTTGAATAAGGTTTTACAGTATAACTATGTTTAAAAGAATCGTCTCTATAAAATTTTAATTCTGAAAACCCATTGATATCTTTTGGAAGAAGAAGATATTTATCTTTACCAAAACTAATTTGATATTCAGATGAGATATCTCTCGGAAGTGGTTCAAGAAATGGAGCAGCATAGCCAACATCAACAATAAATTCTTGATTTTCAAGTTTTACAATACTAACAATATGGACATCTGGTTTACTCATATCTGCACCACATAAAATAACATCATATCCCAAATATTTTAATAATTGATTAAAGTAATAATTGTTCGAGTAACATTTACCGCCAAAGTTATATTTTCTTATTCCTTCAATATACATTTCAAAGTTAGGTATATCGTAAAGTTCATACTTTTTTTTGTAATAAAGCTTAGAAACATTTTCAAAAGGTACATACCTCAAATGACTTTC
>JBDLIN010000338.1:0-3863 GCA_039714835.1 Bacteroidota bacterium
TAAAGCTTGAAACAATTCATAATGATAAGATCTATTATATTCAGGAAAATGAAGATGAGGAAGAGTGGGAACTTTTCGTCCAGGAGATCAAATAATTAATCGGATGTTTACTTATTAAAAACTTTACAGACCGCCCTTCGTCTAGTGTTCTAAATATTTTTTGGTTTCTCAGATATCATGTTATTATTGAATAGTAATGAAAAATAGAGATTTTCTTATACCATCTTTTTTTATTGTTTTTATGTGGCTGGTTTACGCAATAATAACAGGAATAGTTGTAATTTATAAAAGTCCTAAATCATTAAATTATATAATTGGATTGTTGATTTATCAGTTCTTTATGTTTTCGATTATAACCATTATTCTTTTTTATTTATTTAAGAAATATTACTACAATAATTTTTTAAATAAAAAAAAAATATTACTTATAATTTTTGGATTACTAATATCATCATTTTTTTTTGAAATATTAACCAGGGTCCATAATTATCTTTTTTATCAAAAAATTAGTTTCAAGATAGACAGCCTCCTTTTTTTAGGAGCTCTTAATATATTTAAATTATTACCTTTTTTGGGTCTTTTTTTTGCCTTTAAATTATTAAAAGAGAAAGAGGATGAAAAACTTAAAACTGCTGAGGCAAAAAATCTGGCAAGAGAGGCCAAACTGGAGATGTTATCTTATCAATTAAATCCACATTTTCTATTTAATGCTCTAAATACAATTATGGCTTTAATTGATCATGATAAAGAGGAGGCGAGGGAGATTATAACGGATCTGTCTGACTATTTAAGATATAGTCTGAATAATTCAAAAAAGAGAGAGGTGACTCTTGAAGAAGAGTTTAATTCAGTCCTGGATTATTTGAAGATCCAGAAAAAAAGATTCAGGGAAAAAATTGAAATTAAAACCGAATTGGATGAACGGATAAAAAAAAGGAAGGTCCCTGTTTTTATTATCCACCCCCTGGTTGAAAATGCTGTAAAACACGGGACTGAAACATCTAAAGGTGTTTTGAAGTTTTCTTTATGCATCAAGCATGTTGAAGATAGTATTATTGTAGAAGTAAAAAACAGTGGAAAGATAATTAAAAACTCTGAAAATAGTGATAATGGGACAGGAACCGGATTATCCAATACGATAAAAAGGATCTCTCTTCTTTATGGGGAAGGATATGGAGTTGAGCTTAGTGAGGAAAATGGAATAGTTACAACTATAATGAAACTGGGGAAATTATGAAGATATTAAATATTCTTATTGTTGATGATGAGTTCCTTGCACGGAAGGAATTGGCGAACAGATTATATGATTATAAAAAAAATTATATTATTCATCAGGCGGATTCTGTTGACTCTGCTATTGATATTTTGACAAAGGAAAAAATAGATCTGATCTTTCTTGATATTCAATTAATGGGAGAAACAGGATTTGATCTGTTAAAACGGATAAAAATTAATGCTGATGTTGTTTTTGTAACTGCCTATGAAGAATATGCTCTGAGGGCATTTGAGGTCAATGCTGTCGATTATCTGCTTAAGCCGGTAAATATTAAGAGATTTAATACTACAATGGAAAGAATTCTTAATAAAGAAAAGAAAACCATATCAAAAGATCTGACTTATAGTGACCAGTTAATCGAAAAAAACTTTAATGGATTAAAAGTTATAAAATTAAAGAACATTTTATATATTTCAGCTGAAGGTGACTACACCCGGATCTGCTGTTATGAAGAAGATGACATGTTGTTATATAGAACCATGAAAAGCTGGGAAGATATGCTGCCGCAAAAATATTTTCGAAGGATCCATCGTTCGACCATTATAAACACAGAGCATATTGAAAAATTTCACAAGACAGAGGATAGCAAACATCTGGTTGAAATTACCGGTATAGATAAAATATTCACAATAAGCAGAACATACTTGTCAAATTTATAGGATTTTTTTCAAAAATATTCAGTTCACCGAAGCTATTTACGCTTTATCGAAAATTTCAAGTCATTTTTTAATATCCCCGTATACACAATTTGGAGGTATTACATAATGACAAAAAAAATTATTTTAGTTTTAATCGCGTTTTATTTCAGTCAATGGATGCTGCTGTCACAAACCGCTGAGCAGAAGAACAAAACAGTATTTACTCTTGGTTTTTCCACATATCTTTCACACACCGATAAATACGCATCGGGTTTCGATATTTATACCGATAGTGAAGGTTATACTTATATCTCAGGAAATACCAGAGATAAGAATTTCACGGCTACAAAAGGAGCTTATCAAACAGAACTTAAAGGGTCGGCAGATGTTTTTGTTGTAAAATATACGCCCGAAGGTGAAATAGTCTTTGCCACATTAATCGGCGGTACGAAAAGAGAACATCACAGCGCAATTACAGTTGATGAAAAGGGGTATATTTATATAGCCGGAGGTACCCACTCTTCTGATTACCCTGTTACCTCAGGAAGCTATGACACCAGTTTTAATGGAGAAGGGAGATGGGCCGGCGATGTTTTTGTAACAAAATTAAATCCAACCGGAACTGACATCGTATTTTCTACATTTCTTGGAGGGAAAGTTGAAGAAACTGTCGGAACCGGAGGCATTAAGATTGATTCCAGAGGAAATATTTTTGTTGTGGGAATAACCAAGTCTGATGACTTTCCTCTGACAAAAGGGAGAATTGAAAAAGAAAATACCGCACACGGGTTTTTTTCTAAATTCAGTCCCGATGGTAAAAAACTTTTATTTTCAACTTTCTTCGGAAGCAGCACAATGGAAGCGATAACCAGTGTTGCTGTCGATGACAAAGATAACGTTTATATTTCAGGCGCTACTTATACAGCAGGCTTACCGGTAACTGATAATGCTTTTCGGAAAGAAATAATTATGCCCGCATCCGGTGGTATAATGGATCATTTTATTGCCAAAATAAACGAAAAAGATAACAAAATACTGTATTTAAGCTATTTCGCAACAAATGGATACGCTGGTGCATCTATAAAATGGACAAAGCCGAACAGGTTGATGGTATGCGGCAGCACTACCGGAGTAGATTTCCCGGTTACTGAAAATGCAATAAGTAAAAAAGGTAAAGGTAAGCAGGATTGCTATATATCGGTATTTAATTCCGATGATATGACCCTGGAATACGCGACCCTGTTTGGCGGAAGGGAAGATGAGCGTTTCATGTCGGCAAATTTTCTTAATAAAGATATAGTTGTGATCGGAGGGACCACAAGTTCTGCCGATCTGCCGATTACTGATAATGCTTTGTATCCGGATTATCCGGTTTGTGAGAAAGCCTTTAATTCCACATTTCTCGGTCGAAAGAAATCTTTTGTGTCTGTGATCGATATTAAAAATAGTAAACTCCTTTACTCAACCTACTTTGGTGCAAGTTT
The DNA here is from genome assembly GCA_039714835.1 of Bacteroidota bacterium. Classification (GTDB taxonomy): domain Bacteria; phylum Bacteroidota; class Ignavibacteria; order Ignavibacteriales; family Melioribacteraceae; genus SZUA-22. The sequence goes on from JBDLIN010000338.1 coordinate 3,399, forward strand.
TATATTTAGATCTTGCCCGGATAAAAATGGAAATATAAGTTTTGTCGCAGAAGCAGGCCAGCGTGGAGAAGGGGGGATTACAGGTTTTCCCATAACTAAAAATGCAGTTGAACCTCCCACTTATACCATGGTAGGCCGGTTGTTATTGAATGCCAAACCGAAACCGAAAAAGGAGGATTTGTACAAGGATGTAATAGTTGAAGATGCAATCCTGGAAACTTATGTAGGTAAGTATGCAGTTTCTCCAGGCTTTACCCTGACCATCACCAAATATGGCAGTCAATTGAAAGTGCAGGCAACCGGACGAAAGGAAGGTCCCATATTCCCGAAATCCCGAAATGATTTTTATATAAAGAAATCGGAGGTTGAATTGACATTTAATTTAAATAAAGCCGGAGAAGTCGTAAGTTTGACTGTACATCCGGATGGCGGAGACGACGTTATTTGTAAAAAAATAGTCGATTA
>JBDLIN010000339.1:0-3853 GCA_039714835.1 Bacteroidota bacterium
GCAATCAACTGAATAATTTCAGATTGCACATCATATACCTCCAGGCCCGCAAAAAGCGGGCTTTATTTTTAAATTGAGTAATTAATACATCTAATCGGTATCAAATACCACCTAACATAACCAACTCAGATGTTTCAATGTAAAAAATATTGTAATAAGAGATAAATATCTAATAAGCAATTATTTTAATTTAATATTAAACAATTGGCCTGCTTTTTGCGATACAAACGAATTCTCAACCTTCTTTATGAAAATTTGCACAGTAAGTGTTTTTACTTATAAATCATATATCAAAAAATCATTAATCTTACTCAAAGGAGATAACATGAAAAAGTTGTTCTTGGCTTTAACTATTTTATTTTTCACAAACCTTTTTACTTTTGGGCAAGTACCGCAGGCTACTAGCTTTCAAGGAGTTTTAGCTGACTCTGAAGGCTCAGTACTTTCTGACGGGACTTATTCGCTCAATTTTAGACTATTTGATTCAGCTGCAGATGGAACTATGTTATGGGAAGAAACCCAAGATGTAGCCACCGTTGGAGGAATATTTAATGTAATACTTGGACAATCAACTGCATTTGATCTTCCGTTTGATGATCAATACTGGCTGGAAATTGCAATTGATGGAGGTGATGCATTATCTCCAAGAGTAAAGCTAACATCTTCAGCTTACTCATTAAATACCCGCTCTATACCTAATAACATAGTAACTGCTGAAAAAGTAGCTGACGGTAATTTAGTAAGAAGTATAAATACACTAAAAGATAGTATTACACTCGCAGCAGGTAATAACGTAACAATTTCACAAAGAAACAATACAATTACTATATCAGCTGTTGGTGATGGAGCTAGTGATAATTTAGGAGATCATACAGCTACACAAAACATAAATTTAAATGGCAATTATTTATCTGGTGATGGCGATAACGAAGGATTAAGAATAACAGGAGATGGAAAAATAGCAATTAATGCCAGTAATCCATATTCTACAATATCTGTGGGTGGGAATGGATATAATGGTTATGCTATTGCTGGAACAGACAGTATGGCAGGAGTTTACGGCCGAGCAAGTGGTACTGCTGGACGAGGAGTTTACGGCTCTGCATCAAATAGTGGTGATGTAACAAACTATGGTGGATATTTTACGGCATCTGGCAAACAAGGTCGAGGAGTCTATGGTTATGCAAGTGGTACTCTTGGATATGGAGTTTATGGTTTGGCTTACAATTCTGGTGATGTAACAAACTATGGTGGATATTTTTGGGCACGAGGTAAATATGGAAGAGGAGTTCTAGGTACGGTATCAGGAGATTTTGGATATGGAGTTTATGGTTCAGCAAGTGGTTCTTCCGGCCAAGGGGTTTATGGTTATGCATCAAATTCAGGTACCGCATATAACTTTGGTGGATATTTTGAAGCTAAAGGTTCTTCAGGGAGAGGAGTTTATGGTTATGCATCAAATTCAGGTTCATCTATAAAATATGGTGGAATGTTTCAAGCTAATGGTAGTTCGGGTGTAGGTGTTTTTGGATTAGTAGGTGGATCCTCGGCTTATGCAGTTCGTGGTTTTCATACAGATAATAATTCTGGTTACCTAGGGACCAAATATCATGGTGTGTATGGATTGAGCAATAGTGATGTTGGTAATGGTGTAAGTGGTGTGAATTATGGAAGTGGAGATGGAGTATATGGACATAGTACAAGTGGTTATGCGGGAAAATTTTCTGGCAATGTTAATGTAACTGGAACTTTATCAAAAGGCGGCGGTTCCTTTAAGATAGATCATCCGCTTGATCCGCAGAATAAAAACCTCTATCATTCTTTTGTCGAAAGTCCCGATATGATGAATATCTATAATGGAAATGTTACCACGGATGGAGCTGGAAATGCGAGTATAGAATTACCAGAATGGTTTGAAGTATTAAATAAAGATTTTCGTTATCAACTAACAGTTATTGGTGAATTTGCTCAAGCAATTGTCTCACAAAAGATCAGTAATAATAGTTTTTCTATAAAAACTGATAAACCGAATGTTGAAGTTAGCTGGCAGGTAACAGGTATTAGACATGATGCATTTGCAAATGCTAATCGCATTCCAGTAGAAGAAATGAAAAAATCGGAAGAAAGAGGAAAGTATCTACATCCAAAAGCATACGGTGTATCTGAGGAAATGGGCGTTGATTATGATAAAAAGCAAGAGCTAGAAAGAATACGTAAGGAAGGAGTTGAAATGGATAAAATATGGAAAGAAGAAGAACAAAGACTAGAGAAAGAGAAGATCCGTAATGAAGAAGAAAATGCTCATATGCAAGAAACTGAAGCAGAAAGAATGCGATTAGAAACGCAGCAGCTAGAAAAACAAAAAAATATAATGGATAATTAATATGAAAACAATAAAATATATTTTTTTTGTAGTAATATTGTGCTCTATTACAATATCATCACAGACAAGACTGGCTAACTATGTTTTTGGTAATGGAGCTGTCATTTCTTCAAATAGTAGTCATATCGTATCAGGGACTATTGGTCAGCCGATTATTGGAACAACTAGTAACAGCTCAAATATAAACAATATAGGATTTTGGTATCAGTATTCTGAAACTATTACAGATGTAAATGAAAATGAAGATCTAACTCCTACAAAATTTGAGCTGTTTCAGAATTACCCTAATCCCTTTAATCCCTCCACTGTAATAAAGTACGGTTTACCCAAGGAGAGCAATGTAAGAATAGTTGTTTACAATATTCTAGGAGAAATGGTAAGTACGCTTGTAGATAATTTTCAGAAGGCAGGATACTATGAAATTAATTTCAACGCATCTAGTTTAGCTTCTGGAGTATATTTATATACAATTCAATCAGAAGCATTAGATGGATCGAAAGATTATAGAAGCGTAAAGAAAATGATACTACTTCGTTAAATATGGCAATCAACTGAATAATTTCAGATTGCTCATCATATATCTCAAAGCCTGCAAAAAGCGGGCTTTATTTTTAAATTGAGTAATTAATACATCTAATCGGTATCAAATACCACTTATTTAATCGATTTAAATTGTTAAAATCACTCTAAAACAGGAAATAAGATATTGACAATGATTTTATATTATGAATATAAATGGCGTATTTTTTGCGTTGATAAATACTCTGGCTCTCATTGTAAAAATAGTAAGATCAGTATTATGACTAAGAATTCAAAATTCATAACAGTTATTGCAGTTATTTTCCTTTTAGTTAATTCTGATACGATTGGAACAGAATCTCATCCGGGACATACACGCAAAAATCCTCCGCCTTTGGGTTACTGGTATTCAGATGTGCCTGGTTGTTACAATCCCTGGACCGACGATATCCAAAAGTCCTTGCTGTCGTTTACCGCATCGAATGAGGAGATTACGGAGAAGAAAGAAATTCAGATGCTGCCGGAAGGTTGGCTTCCGGGCGATAGATGGAGTAAGGATACCTTTCCGGCAGGGTCGTGGAAATTTGTAGACCTGGGAACCTTGAACCACCATTTGACCGGCAATAACTGGATTCACGGCAATGATTACAATTATCCCGAAAACACCTGGGTGCAGCAATTTACTGGCCCAGGTGTTTTTAGTTACGTGCGCTCAAACGAAGATCATTACAGGTTCAATGACTTGGCTGAGTATCGCGGCATCGCCATTGAAGTGTCCAACCTGGGCGACACCTATATTGTCCTCTCAAGCAAAATGAATACATGGTGGGGCACTAAAGATGCAACTGCCAAAATCGGGCTGGAACCTGGTGAAACGGACATCATATATCATCCATTCCTGCGCGATGAGAGTCATGTTGCTCCAGAAATACAGGCATACTTCGGTGTTAC
>JBDLIN010000340.1:0-3851 GCA_039714835.1 Bacteroidota bacterium
CCATCAGATTCCCAAAAATCTATTTTGTAAGGATCGATTATGAATGTACTATCTGCATTATCACTTGTTCCGATAAACTTCTCAACAAAAACTTCATATCTGTCATTCCATAAGCTGGTTTCATCAGCTTCGACAATCACTGTTTCCAACTGATGCACTTTATAACTTAGTTCAATTATCCCAATGTCGTTATATCTTTGTTTTATTAAAAGCCTCTTCTTATTAAAATAGTATGAAACATGTGAGAAAATAATATCAAAAGTACCTTGAGGAAGATTTGTAAGCTCAAAGTAACCTTGTGAGTCAGTTGTTGTACCAATGGAAGTATTAGCTACATAAACATTAACATTATTAATGGGTTCTCCATTATTTTTATCTATTACTTTTCCATGAAAGGATGTACTCTGGCTTAAAGCTTGTGAACTGCTAAATAGTATAATGGTGCATATTAATAAATTCAATAGAATATTTTTTTTCATTTTCCTTCATTAAATTCTTGAACCACAGCCATTTCATATAATCTGGGATTAATGATTAATTGATTTATACTATCTATAATTATATTTTCATTATTATCCCATTTTTTAATACCTTCTCTCTGATCAGGCCTTACAATCCATTTTGTGCTATCATCTAATGTAATAACTGTACCTGTGGAATCAATATTGGAAATATAAGACATTTTTCCAATACTAAATTTTATGATATCATTTACACTACCAGCATCACTATAAGTTGTTCCTAAATAGGAAACACTTTGTTCGACTCCATGAATATATGCGGAACCACCTAAGCTGGATTCATAATATGTCACAATTACTTTGTCGCCAGGTGAATTAACAACAAAGTGTCCAAATCCCCAAATAGTTCCATCCTGTAAAATAATTGATGCTTTTCCCGCGGTATTAATTCTTGAATAAATATATCTTATATCTCGATCTTTAATGGTAAAATTGCCAGAACACGAATCAAATAATAGGAGTGCTATAATAAGAAGAATAAATTTTGTAAAAAAACTTTGACGCATAAGACCCCCATCTTTTATTATTAAATATACAAGAATAAAACTCCACTTGGTTGTCAAGTAGTAATTTTAATATCATACAACACTATAAACAAAAAAAAAGTACTCTCTTTTAGAAACCTAAATTGATATCCCTTGTTTATAAGATAAAATAATCTAATTTTTATAATTAGAATTATTAAAATAAAATATTGGAGTTTCAAATGAAACAACTTTTAACTTTAATTTTCATGCTTCTCGTTATTGGCCAATTAACTGCACAAGTGGATCATTCTGATTTTTTTGACGGTAAATTTGATACACCTCAGGAAGTAACAGAAACCTGTCTTGATTGCCATGATGGAGTTGGGAAAGAGATCATGCATACGAGACACTGGAATTGGATGGCACCCGAAGGATCTAAATCAACACTCGGTAAGAAGAACTTGATGAATAATTTTTGTATCGCTACACCTTCAAATTTACCAAGATGTACAAGCTGTCATATTGGATATGGATGGAAAGATGGTAGTTTCGATTTTACTAATGAAAAAAATATTGACTGCTTGGTTTGTCATGATCAATCTGGTACATACAAGAAAATTCCAACCGGTGCTGGCGCAGTTGACAAAAAAGTGGATCTATTAACAGTTGCTCAAAGTGTTGGCTTAACAACAAGAGCAAACTGCGGTACTTGCCATTTTGATGGCGGCGGTGGAACTGGTGTAAAACATGGTGATATGGATGGTAGCATTTTAAAACCTACAAGGGAAATAGATGTCCACATGGGCGGAGAGGAATTTCAATGTACAGAATGTCATGTAACAACAGAACATAAAATTACTGGTGGAAGTCACGGCTCAATGGAAGCTGGTGAGAATATGGTCTCTTGTTTAGATTGTCATGACGAAGAAGTACATGCGAAGGGAATTTTGAACAAGCATATAGCTTCAGTTGCATGTGAAACTTGCCATATCCCAGCGTTTGCTCGTGAAATGCCGACAAAAGTATGGTGGGATTGGTCAGAAGCTGGTAAAGACAAAAAAGATAAGAAAGATAAATATGGTGAGTCAACCTATAATAAAAAGAAGGGAAGTTTTGTTTGGGAAAAAAATGTTATTCCGACATATGCTTGGTATAATGGAAGTGCTAAGTATTATCATATTGGTGATAAGATTGATCCAAATAATATTGTAGAGTTAAATAAACTAAATGGCAGTATTAAAGACAAAAATGCAAAAATTGCTCCTTTCAAAGTTATGAAAGGAAAACAACCGTATGACAAAGTAAATAATTATATGATCGTTCCACATCTCTTTGGTAAAGAGGGATATTGGAAAACATTTGACTGGAAAGAAGCTTCTGAGATTGGTATGGAATCTGTTAATCTTGTATTCTCCGGTTCAGTTGGATTTATTGAAACTGAGATGTCTTGGCCAATCAATCATATGGTTGTTCCTGCTGAAAATGCTTTGAAATGTATGGCTTGTCATGGCAAGAATAGCGAACATCGTTTAGATTGGAAAGCTTTGGGGTATTCAGGTGATCCTTTGAGAGCTGGGGGAAGAGTAAAGAACAAATTAGTTCAATAGTGATCTTTAATTTTTCGTATGAGATTTAAATGCTGGACTTGCTCCAGCATTTTTTTTATTTACTCTGTTTGAGAACTCTAAAAATCGATTGTATATATGTCATTCCGGTAATCTTTTGGCCGGAATCTTTAATAAAATTACTCCACATAGAAAATAGAGAGACTTTAGAAATAATTATTATAAAACTCTATAAAGGAAAAATTGAATCCTTTAATAAGACATCACATCTAATAATCCAAAATCAAGAGGTTAAAATGTACGAGATCATTATTATAGGTGCTGGACCAGGTGGAATAAGTATGGGGGTTGAAGCTCGTCAATTTGGAGTTCCTAGTGATAAAATATTGATAATTGAAAAAGCTGAAGAACATTCATATACAATAAAAAAATTCTATCACGACAAGAAAATTGTTACTGCAAATTACAAGGGATTTACACCTGTCTGCAGTGGTGTTATGTGTTTATCAGATTCAACTAAGCAGGAAGCAATATCATATCTAGATAAAGCAATTGATGATAATGATCTTAATGTAAAATACAACGAAACAGTTAGTAAAATCAGTAAGGATGGAGAGAGTGGCATTTTTGAAATAGAAACTGATAAGGGAAATTATAAATCACGGATCATTACAATTGCTATCGGAATTTTAGGAAAACCAAATAAACCAAGTTATTCTATACCATCAAACTTAAAAGAGAAAGTGTTATTTGATCTAACTTCGTTTGAGATTAAAAATTCTAATGTATTAGTTGTCGGAGGTGGTGATTCAGCTTCAGAATATTGTCAATTTCTCTCGTTAGAAGAAGAAAACAATAAAGTCTCTCTTAGTTATCGAAGAGATTCATTTGATAGGATGAATGATATAAATAGAGACAGTTTAATGACGTTATCTGCAAATGAAAAAGTAAAACTCCTTCTGCAATCAAACGTGAGTTCTCTTAAACAAAAGGATGATAAAATACTTGTAGAGTTTGAAGAGGATAGTTACGATAAAATGGAATTTGATTATGTCGTTTATGCTTTAGGAGGAACAACTCCAGAAAACTTCTTAAAAACTATAGGAATAGAATTTAATGGACCTGAACCTAGATTAACTGAAGGATATGAAACCAATATACCGGGAATGTTTTTAATAGGTGATCTAAGTGCAGGGAAAAAAGGCGGATCTATTATTTGGGCTTTCAACTCAGCAAATACTGCAATGAGACAAATATGTGAGAATTATTTGAAGTGTTGATTGTTAAAGATAAAGAAA
>JBDLIN010000341.1:0-3834 GCA_039714835.1 Bacteroidota bacterium
ACGATACAATTTTAAAAGCATCGCTTTTAAAATCACTCGACATGACGGTGTTTATAATCGCATTGAGAACATGTTAAAGAAAATCATGGCTATTAATCACTAATGTCGTATCGAGCGCAGTCTAGATACCATAAAAACGACAATTTATTGTTATATAAAGGCAATATTTTAAAGCTTTATTATCTTACTTGTTTGTATTCCTTTATTAGTTTTTAATACACAGATATAAACTCCCATTGATAAATACTCTCCATTAAGGATAAACTGCTTTTCCCCATTAACTTGATATTCATTGACTAAATCCATTAACTTTTCTCCCAGATGATTGTAAATACTCAATTGAACATTGGAAGATTCTTGTAATTCATATACCAAAGTAGTTTCAGTAGTAAACGGATTGGGTTTTGCTATTATTGATCCTTGTGATACTATTTCGTGCTCCATAATATCAATTACCAAATTAGTAGTTTCATAAATTGATCGCCCGTGGGTTGCAGCACGTAGGTATCGTGTATTATCGATTTTTACATAATCAAAATCCAATACAGGTACTTTTGGTATTCCATTACTTGCATATTCCCAGTTTATACCTCCATTCTCTGAAAAGTAAACCCCAATGTCGGTTGCGACATAATAATGGTTTGTGTAGTCAGGATCGATAAAAAGATCGTTGCACGGAATATCAGGAAGATCACCCGATACATTTGTCCATGTTGCTCCAAGATCGGTTGTTTTATATATTTTATTTCCTTCAGAAAAACCACATCTAACAATATACATTGTATTTTCCTGTGTGGGATGTGTGACAACTCTGGAGATCCATTTAGTATCACCGGGAATATTGTTTGAAACATCAGTCCAATTATATCCTTCATCAGTTGATATCATTACAAGATTGATATTTTCTTCTTCAGGAAGATAAACTTCAGGAGCGCCTAAGATCATGTGCATAGGATTTGTTTTGCTTTGTGCCAGTGTATTGATCAAGTAGGGTGATAAATTGTCTGTAATTTCTGTGAAAGGACCTGTAAATGTTTCTTTTTTGTAAATATCATCATTACAAGAATATAGAATTTCAGGATTTGTTGTGTGAGAAAAAAAAGGTGTTGTCCACACTCCACTAACAGCCCCTATTGTGGAAAATGAAATTCCTCCGTTTACACTTCTTTTTAAAAGGCCAAGTTGAATAGATGCGTATACTTTTTGAGGATCATTATAATCGAAAAAGCATTCCATTCCATCTCCATACAGCACTTGCGACCAGCTAATTCCCCCGTTATATGTAATAGCAATACCGTTATCTTGCATTCCTCCGATCAAGATGTCTGGATCTGTAGGATGAGAAGCTACACGATAATATTGTAGTGTTTCCAATCCTTCATTTTTTGAATAGGCAATATCTAGACTTACGATACTTTGGTAGATACCTCCGTCACAACCAATATATAAAAAGTCAGGGTCGGAAGGAGCAAAAACGAGTTTGTGATAGTCGCAATGAACGTAACTTCCTCTTGCATTTGATCCATAGGGTCTTTTAGGAGTAAAATCCATTCCATTTAATGTTTCATGCAGCTCTACATTTCCAATTAATACATGATCGGGATTATACGGATTAACTGCAATACAAAGATCATAGTAACCCTGATCATACCAGATGCCAACAACGGATAATCCACCAAGATTAACACCTTGAGAGATTTGAGTCCAATTAGCCCCACCATCAATTGTTTTATAAGCTTGTGTAGTGGTCTGACCATAAATTACTGCATAAATAATACTAGGATTTGACTGAGAAACATCAAACTGCATTCGGCTAATGCTGTTAGACGATTGCAAACCATTATTACTTTGTAGCCATGTCTCTCCCTGATCTTGTGAAATATAAAATCCTGATTGATTCGTACTTCCACCAATTGTTGCATAAATTACATCTGGATTGGTAGGATGAAATTGTATATCATATGCATCATTCAAGTTACTTTGTTTTGTCCAGGTTATACCGGCATCAGTACTTTTCCAGATACCTTCATTAGGCATTTCGCTTCCTAGATGATAATCACCTTGTGCAATAGTTGCCACTATAATATTTGAATTATAAGGGCTGACTTCAATATCACTAAAATGGGTAGGCACGCCAAATCCATTTGTAATTTGTAACCAAGTATTTCCACCATCAATCGATTTATATAATCCCTGTCCCGCGAATTCACCAAGCCAAACCAAGGAAATAACTTCACCTGAACCGGCATAAATAACTTCCGGATTATTAGGATCGATAGCAATAGCACCAAAGCTAAGAGACTCTAGATCTAAACCAATATCTAACCAATTATCACCACCGTCTGTTGTTTTCCATATGCCCCCACAGGCGGCACCAATATATACCGTCATGGGATCATTAGGATGGACTGCAACTGCTCTGACACGACCGGAAGTAATGCCCCAATGACTTAGAGATGCCATAGGTTCTATCCCGGCTGGTCCTAACGGCTGCCAATCTAAAACTAATTGTTTACTACTATTTTTATTTGATTTGATTCTTTTAATTGCTTTCTCATATTCATGAAAAGCATATATATATGGAATTGTATCATTTGGAAATGCCCGTTGCTGATAAAACCATTCAAAGCGTTTAAAAGGTTTTGTGCTTTTAATATTTTCCGGAAAATCGGAAAGTTTAGTGTACTGTTGTGCGAATGTGCTTAAACTAGATGATACTAATAGTAAGACACTGACTATAATTAGAGTGAATTTTTTCATGACTAAACATTTAGGTTGATAATTATATCAAAGTTATAACTTCATCTTACTGCTTACAATGATGTCAGTCATCGATAAGAATGATTATAGTCAATCTAGAATATTTGAGATAGAAACATTAGTGATGACAATAATCAACTCCCCATAACAGTAATCACCAAACTACGCCCGCTAGCATGATCGCGATGCTCCCCCAAATAGATGCCTTGCCAAGTTCCTAAGTTTAACTTTCCTTTGGTAATTGGAATCTGAACAGAAGCACCCATTAACGAAGATTTAATATGTGCCGGCATGTCATCAGAACCTTCGTAAGTATGTTGATAATAAGGGGCATTTTCCGGTACCATTATGTTTAAATGACTTTCAAAATCTTGACGAACAGTAGCATCTGCATTTTCGTTAATTGTCAGACTTGCAGAGGTATGTTTAATAAAAACATGCAATAACCCAACTCTAATTTGTTTTAATTCAGGTATGGCTTCTGTAACTTGTTCAGTGATTAAATGATATCCTCGACGATAAGGCTGTAGTTTGATCTCTTTTTGGAATGTTTGCATGATAAATAATTATAATGCAAGATATAAAAAAAAGGAAAAACGTGGATACTGTTTCTTTTTAGTTTTGGTAAAGAGAATTTATTTAAATTTGGACAACGAAATTACAACTACTACAAGTGGTATTTGTTATAAGAATATGCGAAGCAGAACTGCATAATTGATGACAATGTTATTCAATGGTCGTATTTTCCTTGGTAAAATACAATAGAAAGGCATGAGAATTGCGGTCTTGTTACTAGTTTTTAAATAGATAAATATGTTTAAAAAGAAATATACTTTTAACCTACTTCTATTAGGTTTTTTTCTAATATCATTTGTTTATTCAGTAAATAGTTCAATCACTGATGTTGATAAAAATGAACAAAACCTTACAAGTATAATAAATGGTTTTAGCGAAAAAAAATTAATTAAATATGCAAAGTCATTCTTGGGCACTCCACATAAAATGGGAGGTACAGACAAGAAAGGAATAGATTGTTCTGGTTTTGTACAAGTCTGTTTTAAGAAATTTGATATA
>JBDLIN010000342.1:0-3830 GCA_039714835.1 Bacteroidota bacterium
TATTTCACTAGCATTGTTATCAGTACAATGTGTTGGACAAGAAAAAAAGGAAGATCCCAAATCAACTGCTATTTGGGAACCGGTACCGGTTGTTGTTACTCCAGGAGTTCGAACTGCCCCGCCGTCAGATGCTATAGTTCTAATGGATGGTACTAATTTGGATGAATGGGAAAGTACGAAAAGCGGAGAAGCAAAGTGGAAATTGGAAGATGGTGGAATGACTGTTGTAAAGAAAACAGGAAGTATTCAAACTAAAAGATCCTTTGGTAACTGTCAACTCCATGTTGAATGGAGAGCACCATCAGTTGTTATCGATGATGGACAGGATAGAGGGAACAGTGGCATCTTTTTGCAGGGACGTTATGAAGTTCAAGTTTTAGATTCTTATGAAAATAAAACATATGTCAATGGACAAGCAGGCAGTATCTATAAACAGTATATACCCTTAGTAAATGCTTGTCGCCTACCAGGAGAGTGGCAGACTTACGATATAATATTTACGGCGCCTGTATTTAATGATGATGGCACTTTAAAAACACCAGGATATTTTACAGTTCTTCAAAATGGAGTGTTAATTCAAAGTCATGTTGAATTAAAAGGAAACACTGTACATAAAGGTGCTCCGTTTTATGAGAAGCATAATCCGAAAGAACCTATTACACTACAGGATCACGGTTGTCCGGTTAGTTATAGAAATATATGGATACGTGAACTCTAAAAATAAAGGTGTTCCGATATATGATAAAGATTATAACTTATTCCAAAACAAATTTTAAACAACAGACAATAAAACTATTTACCGTTGCTTTATTTCTATTCTTTATTGCATCATGTAAAGATGCATCTTATCAAGAACTAACTCAATACGTTGATCCGTTTATTGGCACTGACGGGCACGGGCACACATTCCCTGGTGCCACAGTTCCATTCGGTATGGTGCAAATAAGTCCAGATACAAGGATGGAGAATTGGGATGGTTCTTCAGGATATCATTATTCCGATAAGACGATAATGGGTTTCAGTCAAACTCATTTAAGCGGAACAGGTGCCCCGGAATATTGTGATATTTTGTTGATGCCTACAGTTGGCAGAGTACAAATGCTTGTCGGTGACGAGAATGATTCTAAAACCGGATATCGTTCATCTTATAATCACGATAATGAATATGCCTCTCCCGGTTACTATAGTGTCTTGCTTGACGATTATGATGTAAAAGTCGAATTAACATCGACCGCACGTTCAGGATTCCATCAATATACTTTCCCTGCTTCTAACAATTCAAATATCATTATTGATTTGCAAAATCGCGACCGTGTAATTAACTCAGAGATTCATATAGTAAATGATAATGAAATATCCGGTTATAGGCGTTCGACTCGTTGGGTAAAAGATCAGCATGTTTATTTTTATGCAAAATTTTCAAAACCTTTTAAAAGTTTCGGTATTGCTATCAATGATACGCTCGTTGATAATATTACCAATGCAGAAGGTGAAAATATAAAGGCATTTATTAGTTATGACACTAACCAAAATGAGAAAGTCCTTGTAAAAATAGGTGTTTCAGCTGTAAGTATAGAAAATGCAAAGATGAATCTTGACGAAGAAATCAAAAGTTGGGATTTTGATAAAATCAAAAATGAGGCTAACAATACATGGAATAAACATTTATCAAAAATTGAATTAGAAGGCGGAACTGAAAAACAACGTCGAATATTCTATACATCTTTTTATCATACAGCTATTGTTCCAAATTTATTTAACGATGTTGACGGTAGTTACCGTGGTGTTGATCTTAAAGTACATAATACTAATGGATTTACACGCTATACACTATTTTCATTGTGGGATGTTTTTAGAGCACAGATGCCTCTTTATACTATACTTGAACCTTCCAGAATGAATGATTTTATAAGATCATTTCTAGCAGCTTATGAACACATGGGAAGACTTCCTCATTGGGAGATATGGGGGACACATTCCGGTTCTATGATCGGACATCACTCACTTCCGGTAATCTTAGATGCTTTTACAAAAGGAATACGAAATTATGATATTGATCTTGCTTATAAGGCGATGAAAAATCAAGTTGATAAAAATGGTTACTACTCAAGAATGGGATATATACCTGCTGATAAAGGTACGGGTTCAGTATCAATTGTAATGGAGTATTCATATAATGACTGGTGTGTGGCAGAGATGGCAAAACTACTGGGAAAAGATGAAGATCATTTCATCTATCAACAGCGTGCACAATTCTATAAAAATCTGTATGATTCATCCACTGGTTTCATGAGCCCGAAGAATACAGAAAGAAATTGGGTAGAGCACTTTGATCCTGCAGAAGGTAGTGAGCATTTTGTAGAAGGGAATTCGTATCAGTATAGTCTTTTTGCCCCGCATGATGTTTCAGAGTTAATTAAATTAATAGGGGGTGATAAAGAATTTGAAAACTGGTTGGATAAACTTTTTACAACTAAGTCTAAGCATGATGAAAATGTAATTGACGCAAGCGGATTAATAGGACAGTATGCTCACGGTAATGAACCAAGTCACCACATGGCTTATCTATATAATTATGTTGGTGCTGCCCCAAAATCTCAAAAGATAGTAAACCAAATTCTCAGTACATTATACAATGATACACCTGAAGGATTGGAGGGAAATGAGGATTGCGGACAGATGTCAGCTTGGTATATTTTGAGTTCGATCGGTTTCTATCCTGTAAATCCTGGTGATACAAAATATATTATAGGGGCGCCATTATTTGATAAGGTTACAATTAATCTTGAAAACCTGCCTGCCGGACAGGCAGGTGGAAAGCAATTTATCATAGAAGCTGATGGCGTTTCAGATGAAAACATTTACATTCAATCATGTACATTAAATGGGAAGCCATATACAAAATCATGGTTCACTCATGATGAAATAGTAAATGGCGGAAAGTTTGTATTTACGATGGGGTCAACGCCCAATTATAATTGGGGTTCTTCAAATGAAGACAGACCATCAACTCCAAAACTACAACCGACTGTTTCGATGCCATACATTGTTAATCTGAAAAATGAATTTCTAAATAGTACCAAAATCATTTTGGGATGCGATACTGATTCTGCACAAATTTATTATACTTTGAATGGTAGTGAACCAACCGAAAAATCCAACTACTATATAAAACCCATTAAGGTGGATAGAACTACTATTGTAAAATTTAAAGCCATCAAAGAGGGCTTGTTAAGTAGTCTTACAGTTACTGAGACATTAAATAAACTTGAGTATGAAAAGTTCACAAATTATGATGATACTCTATTGCAACCCGGTTTAAAATTTAAATACTACGAGGCAAATGTAATGTTTGTAAAAGAACTTGCAGTTTATAAGCCAAAAGAGACTGGAGTAATATCTCATTTTACGATAGAAGATCGCAGAACAGATTTTGAATTTGGATATGAATACAAAGGATATATCAATGTTCCAAAAGATGGAGCTTATACATTTTATAATAAAACAAATGACGGAAGTATTTTCTATCTCGATGGAAAAGAATTTATTAATATGGATGGCGGACATCCCGCTTATGAAGCTTCAAAAACGATTGCTCTCAAGAAAGGAATTTATAAGATTGGGCAAAAATATTTTCAAATGGCTGGAGGATTTTTAAATAAAGTGAGTTGGAAAGGACCAGGATTTAAAAAAATGGAGATCCCTTCATCAAAATTATTTCACCAAAAATAATATCTCAGGAAATTTATTATGAAAACAATCATTTATGTGTTTCAAGTAATTATAGTATTACTTGGAATTGTTGCTTGTAATTCAAACCAATCTGATTT
>JBDLIN010000343.1:0-3796 GCA_039714835.1 Bacteroidota bacterium
GCTGAAAGGAATAAAAGGTCATAGAATGAAAGAAAAACAAAACATTAAACCAACTAGTGCAGAACTCGAGATTTTACAGATTCTTTGGGAAAATGGTAACTCAACTGTAAAATTTATAAATGATGAACTGAACAGAAACAAAAATGTTGGCTATACAACAACACTTAAAATTATGCAGATAATGTTTGAAAAAGGACTTCTTGACAGAGAAAGATCTGGTAGAAGTCATATTTATAAACCGGTACCTCAAAAAGATGAAACACAAAATGTATTACTGGAGAAAATTCTTGAAACGGCATTCGCAGGTTCTGCCAGTAAATTGGTTATGCAGGCCCTGGGTAGAAGCAAAACTTCAAAAAAAGAAATTGAAGAGATCAAAGAGTATTTAGCAAAATTAGAAGGAGAGAATAATGAGTCTAAATAATTTCATCTCGAATGATCTAATAATAGCACTCTCGGGAATGATTTTACATTCTCTCTGGCAGGGAGCGCTCATTTCTCTGCTTCTTGTTGTTGCTCTTCTCTTTGTGAATAAGAGAAGTGCAAAGTTAAGATCAGCACTAGCATATTTTGCAATAGTCGGAATATTTGTTTCGTCAACTATTACATTTTCATATCTATATAAAAATAACAGCTCTGAATCCGAAAAAGTATCTGTGTCTGTTAGTGAAGTTACTCTTAATTATGCAGTGCCATCGGTAGAAACCAGCTTGATCAGTTACGGAAAGGAGAATGTAACAAAGATATACAATTCTGTTTCCCAACATATGAATAAATTTCATTCTGCAAATTTCAACTTCATTTTTGCTTTCTGGATGATCGGAATGGTCTTTCTTGCTATCAGAATGATGGGGGGGTATTTCTATACACAAAGGATAAAACGAAAACATACTGTACCCATGGGGAGTAGGTGGAGTAAATTGGCCAAGCGTATTGCCAATGAACTTGGAGTTAACAAAACAATAAGTCTGTTTGAATCACCCTTAATTAAACAGCCGGTTGTTATTGGATATTTTAAACCAGTCATCCTTATGCCTATTGGTATGATAACCGGTCTCCCACATGATCAGATAGAAGCTATTATTGCTCACGAGATAGCTCATATTAAAAGATCAGACTATTTGTTAAATCTATTTCAATCGGCAGTAGAGATTCTTTTCTTTTTCAATCCTGCAATGTGGTGGTTCTCTTCTATTGTTAGAAAAGAGAGGGAATACTCATGCGATGATTTAGCAGTTGCAGTTTCCGGGGAAAATACAACATTGGCAAATGCCTTATTGAGTATAGAAGAAAAGGATTGGGGGGCACAAATATTAGGTGTGGGATTGGGTGGGAATAAAAAATCATTATTTAGGAGGATAAGAAGAATGAATGAAGAGAAAAACAGAAATATCGATTATCAGAGAAGACTATTTACACTCATTGTTTTGATTTCACTATTTACATCTGCAATCCTCTTTTCGCGCTCTTCAGTAAACATGGAGGATGTAGTTTCAGATGAGATCCAGTACAATGAAAATCATAGCACTATTAAAGTTGTGGATGATGAATTAACTTCTGAAAGAATAAATTCAACATCTGTACAACCTGCTGTGGAAGAAGCAACGCTAGAACCTGAGATAGAGAATCATGATAGTACTAAGACACAGGAGCACAAAGAGCATGAAAAGATAGAACATGACATTCACGTTGACCTGAGTGTATTAGAGGATCTTCATTTTGAGTTTGACGAGGAAGAATTTGAAGCAAACATGGATCAACTTAGAAAAGACCTAGCTAAACTTAAGGATATAGAATTCAATTTCGACTTCAACTTTGACGAACTTGAACACACTTGGCCATCGGAACTTGAAGACTCTCTTGAGTTTTATTTAGAAATGGAAAAAGTAAAAGAAGAATTAGCAAGTCTTAAAGATCTAAAAATAGATATTGAATGGGACAAAGAAGAGTTTAAAGAATCAATGCGAGAATTCAAGGAAGAGATGAAAAAGCACAAAAAAGAGATGGCAAATTTCAGTATCGAAATGAAAGAGTTGAAGAAGGAAATGAAAATATTGGGTGCTTTCTTAGGTGAAGTAAAAGAAGAATTAGTAAGTGACGGCTATATTGATAGTATTGATGATGAAGTTGATCTGGAGTTAAGCAGAGAAAAAATGAAAGTAAATGATGAAACCGTTTCGAAAGAGCTTCACGAAAAATATTTGAAATTATATGAAAAGCATTATGGAAAAGAGCTTGAGGATGAAGTAAATATACATAAGCATTAAGTAAATCATCTAAAAATAGTAATAAATTTTAAAATAGGAAAGCTCGGCTTTATAACAGAATCGAGTTTTCTTTAGCCAGCCTTCAGCTGGTTAACCCACCAAAAGGATCCGACTTAAAGACCCTCCAAAAAAATTGGTGGGCAGGTTGGCGGACAAGTGGCGGGTAAACTGGTAAATCCCTCATCAAACAAGAAAAAATCCTTTGATATTAAATTATTTAATAATGATTTATTAAGAGTTTTTTGTATTTTATAAGTTTATAAATATAATTTGTGGAGGCTTCAAAGTGGAAGAAAAAAGAATAACTGGTACAAGAAAAGAAGAAGAGATTTTGTATTCGGATATATTGAAACTCTCAAAGGAAAAGAAAATCACAGTAGAGGCTGCTAGAAAGGAGTTACTTAAAAAGGCAGACAAAAAAAAGGATAAATAGATTTTTATTATTTTATGAAAGGTGAGAAACTCAGATTTGAACTTCTCGCCTTTCAATTATATGAAAAAGTTCTCCTCTTATAAAAAGAGCATTTTTGTATAACATGGATTTCACAAAGAGGGACAAGTCTCGCATTTTTGCGAGATAACCGAACATGAATTCTCATCCTACCTCAGAAATTACGCATTAAAATAAAAAATCCGGCACAAACCGGATTTTTTTTAGTAAACTGTTATTTTCGCTATGGACTACCAAAGGTAGTTAAAAGTAATCCATTGCGTCCAAGTAAAGTGAACCTATTATCGATCTTTTAGCAGTCTTGAACTTTTGTTTCTTTTCTTTTAAGAGAAAAGAAAAAGGAACTAATATTTTTAGTCAACCTATTTCAGGACTAGACAAATGTGCACCTGGGGAATTTCCCGATAAAAAAACATCGGAATAGGTAAACTATGGTTCAATTCCGAGTCAGGGGTATACTTTTAAAATACAAAACCCCAACTTACGTCGGGGTTTTCTATTTTAAGTGCACCCTGGCGGGCTCGAACCGCCGACCTGCTGATTAAGAGTCAGATGCTCTGCCAACTGAGCTAAGGGTGCACTACAAAAATAAGGAAATGAAAATATTTCTCCAAAGGATCATGAGAAATGACAATTATATTCACAAAACTAGAAGGGAAGCAATTATAGGTTAGGTTAGCTACAAAAAATGATTATTGTGAATTGTTAGGCCAAATGAGTTTACCCGCCGTTTTGTTGGGCGGGCTAAGGATGCGTTTTAAAAATAATAAAATGGAAATTGTTCTCCAAAGAACAATTTTCAAATATGTTATCACATCTACCCGGCATAAATACCTCCTTAAAGGTGCCCTCAAAATTGCTTAAAAACAATGACTGATTCCATTTCTGATGAAAGATTAATGTAATTAGTTGTGAGTGAATCATCATTTCAAATTGTTTTGTTGATAGATTATTGTCAGTTAAAATTAAAAGAAATTGGGGTGTCTATCAATGAAAAGTCACGTGAGTTAACTGATGGCAATTAGTGTGCCTGGCATTTAAATTGCTGATGGATAACTTTGGTTATTTGAGGGGAAAA
>JBDLIN010000344.1:0-3783 GCA_039714835.1 Bacteroidota bacterium
TTAAACTCTTTAATAATTTTATCAATTTCATCTTTACTAATGTCTGCACCGTATTTCTTTTTCTCAACCTTTTCAGTTTTTGATCTCTCAATTATTGTCGGCTTATAAATTGGATTACCTGCACGTGAAATTAATCTATCTTCAATTTCACCAAGAAATCCGGTTGTACTCTTTGGATGATATGATGACAAATCTCCGTTATATGAATTTACTGATGAACCAGGATTCATCGAATTTGTTTCAAATGCAAGAGTCTTAATGTTCATAAGATGTTTAGCCGAGACATTTTCAGAGATTATTGAACCGCCCCACGTACCTACACCTAACGTCATTGAAGGTGTTAAAGCTGTAGTGTAACCAACTGCACCAAGAGAACTGGGGGTATTCACAACAATCCTAAATGCTGGTTTTTCCAAAGCAAATTTCATTATTACATCCTTATCGTTGGAGTGAATAACCATAGTGTGTCCAATTCCTCCAAACTCTAATAGATCAATACATTTGTGACATCCTTCCAACCAGCCATCAACAGTGTAAAATGCTAATACAGGTGAAAGTTTTTCCATTGATAGTGGTTCATCCCGTCCTACACCTGTACATTCAGCAATAAGTGCTTGCGTATCAGCAGGAACACTGAATCCGGCAAAGTCTGCAATAAACTTGGCAGATTTTCCTACTATATCTGGATTAATTCTACGATCCTTAATTACAACTGATTCAAGTTTTTTCTTTTCATCATCATTGACAAAATAACATCCACGATTTTTTGCTTCGTTAAGCACTTGGTTTTTAATTGATCTATCAACAATCATTGCTTGTTCAGAAGAGCAGAGTGTTCCGTTGTCAAATGTGGTTCCTGTAACTATATCAGCAACCGCCTTTTTATAGTCGGCCGTTTTCTCAATGAATGCTGGAACATTTCCAGAGCCAACTCCATAAGCAGGAGTACCAGCACTATAGGCAGCTTTAACCATAGGATTGCTCCCTGTAGCAAGGATAACCGAAACATTTTTCTCTTTCATCAATGCTTCTGTTCCTGCTAATGTTGGATTACTTAGCACGTGCATTAGACCTTGTGGTGCACCGGCAGCATCAGCAGCTTGTATCAATACTTTCATCGCTTCTGAAGTGGAAGTGACAGCTCTTGGATGTGGAGATGCAACAATTGAATTTCTGGTTTTTAGTGAGATTAAAGTTTTGAACATTACTGTTGAAGTTGGATTTGTCGATGGTATTAAAGCAGCTACAACTCCCATTGGTTCAGCAATTTTAACAATTTTCCCATTTTGCTGTACGTCAACTATTCCAACGGTTTTAAGATCTTTAATAGAATTGTAAGTATTTCGAGTACCGAATTGATTCTTGAGAACCTTATCTTCCCATTTCCCAAATCCAGTTTCTTCATGAGCTAGTTTTGCAAGTCGCTCTGCTTCGTCATAACCAGCATCAGCCATCGTTTTAACAACTCTATCTACTTGATCTTGATTGAAATGCTTAAACTCAGCTTGAGCTTCTTTGGCCTGCTTTACTAAGTCCCTTACTTCTTGAATGGATTGTAGATCTTTGTCAACGTTCATTATTTTCTCATACTATTATTTATGCAAAATATGAATAAGGGAGTAAAACTTCAATCATTGAAATAAAGATAAACTTTAAGGAGATTTTGAATAATCCGATTTTGTCATTCTGGATTTATTTCAGAATCTCAAATTTAGCATGTATTCGAATATATAGATGCTGAAACAAGTTCAGCTTGACACTATGTTTAGGTTATGCAAAGCTTCCTTTTACACAATATAATAATCAAGCGGCTTTTTATTAAAAGGATTACATAAACATCACTATATTTACAAATACAACTAAAAATTCATCAACATTATATAGAGGAAATATGTATCCAACTCTAGTTACATTTCATGTTATATTTGCAGGTATATGGCTTTCATTTTTTATTATAGAATTAGTTCTTAGAAAACAGATCGAGAAAAATTTTGAAGCAGACAAAGTTTCAAATTATCTTATGTTTTCAAATACATTTGGAATTATTGGTTCATTAGGAATTTTGGCAACAGGAATATTTATTGTTACAATGAACAGTCAATATGGATTCTTTGATATGACAAGTAATCATTGGCTTGCAACAAAGCAGATAATCCTTCTAATCATATTAATTATTACTACCAGCTTAGTAATTCCAAATTCTAAAGAGGTAAGAGAAAAACTAGAAAACAAGAAACTTGAGAGTATCGACAGCGGATTGAAAAAACTATTCAGAGCAAATCAGATAATTCATTATATGGTTCTGGTCAATTTAATTTTTGCTGTTACACATAGGTTTTATGGTTAAAAAATATTATTAAACTCGAAAAAATAGGCTGTCTGGTTAAGTTAAAAACAGACAGCCATACAAGAATTATATTTTTACAAATTCCACTCTTCTATTATTTGCTTTTCCTTCTGCTGTATTGTTGTTATCAATTGGTTTTGTTTCACCAAATCCTTTAGAGCTTAGTCTGTTTGCACTGATGCCCATTGAAACGAGTTTGTTCATTACAGTTTTTGCTCTTTCCTCCGACAGGGTTTGATTTGATGCATCTTCACCATCGCTATCTGTGTGTCCTTCTACACTGAATTTAAGCTCAGGATATTTTTCAAGAAGTTTGTAGATTTTATTTATAATACCCATAGATTCAGGTTTAAGTGTTGCTTTATTTACGTCAAACCGAATTCCATTAGCAATGATCTTCCCGTCTTCCATTATCCGGTCGTAATATTTTACCCCTCCTTTTGCAATCCTGATGTTTTTAACATAATATAGATTTTCATTATTTGCATGATAAGTGTATAATGTCAAACCTTTTGGATCAAAATCAATTCTTGGAATATTCAAGAGTCTTGTTTCGTCCATATACGCTTTTAATTTACCTTTCGTATATGCAATTGCTATATGCATCCATCTAGATTTCTCAACATTCTCGTCTGGGAGTCTACTTTTAAATTGACCCAACCGCATTTCATTATGATAAATGTCTATACTTGTATATCCGGTAGGACTACCTGATTTCTGATTTTTTCTGTCATATAGATGGGTCTCAAATGTTCCGCTACCAGGATAATATAGATCAAATTCAATAGTAAATATTTCCGGGAGATAGTCTTTCTGAGGTTCTTGAAAAAATGGTACAATTGAAGGATGACCGTCTCTCATCATAATGACCATATCTTCACCATATTCTGCTACTTCTACATTTCCAGCTTTTAAATCCCATCGGGAAGGGAATTCACCATTTTCTTCAAGTAACTGGTCATCTTCAAATATTACTTGATCTCCCGGGACAAAGTCATATTTGCTCCATTTTAATTCTGGCTCGTTGCCTTTTTCTTCAGCTGATGATTCATCAGAATCGGTTTCTGATTTTTTCTCTTTTGATTTTTCTTCGTCAGTTGGCTTCTCAGCTTCTTTTACAATCTCCTTTTCAAGTTCCTTTTTAAGCTTGTCAAAAAATTGTGCAGATAAATGGTTAGGAATTAATAGAAGAAAAGTTAGTAAGGCAATGAACGAAGTAACATAAATGCGTTGCATGATAAATTCTCCTTTGCTACTAAATATTTAATAATTTATATCAGTAATTAACTTTATTCAGGAATACTTTTACTTAATGTAAATGCACCTCTAATCTCACCCTCATTGTAATTAATAGCTTTGTCGTCCTTGTATAAATTGGATATCTTTTCTTGTACTTCATCTTTTATTTCTGAGCCGTGACAATTTAAACATACACT
>JBDLIN010000345.1:0-3764 GCA_039714835.1 Bacteroidota bacterium
ATTATTCTACCTATATTTTATAAAGTAACTCCGCTTGAAAATGAAGAAGTCAAGGATCGAGTTTTGCGCCTTGCTGCCGATGTAAAAATGAAAGTTGAAAATGTATTTCAGTTTGATATGAGTAAAAACACTAAAAAAGCAAATGCAGCTTTCACAGGACTCGGTAGAACAAAGCGAATTATTCTTGGGGATACACTTCTCGAAAATTATACTGAAGATGAAATTGAAACTGTTCTTGCTCATGAGTTCGGTCATTATAAACACAAGCATATTATTAAAAATTTGATTATTGGAACTCTTTCAAGTTTCATTACATTTTATCTAATTGCTGTACTTTATGCTCTTTCTCTATCTTGGTTTGGGTTTGAAGAGATCACACAAATCTCAGCTTTACCGATTCTTTCTGTTTGGGCAATGCTGATCGGATTAATAACAACTCCCCTTAGTAATATGATATCTCGAAAATTTGAGTATCAAGCCGATGAGTATGCAATTCAGGTTACAGACAAATCAGATGCTTTTATCAACACACTAGAAAAGCTCACAGATCAAAACCTTGGTGATAAAGAACCACATCCATTTGTAGAGTGGTTTTTCTATAGTCATCCTTCGATAGGAAGGAGAAAGAAAAGAATTCTAAGTATTTAAATCTCTGAAAATTATATCCTAAGAATTGATATATTTACACTAAAGATAAGTTTCAACATATTGGATGGATTATGTCAGTAACAAAAGATGAAGTCAAGCATATAGCCAAATTAGCAAAGCTGCAATTTAATGATGAAGAGATAGTTAATTTTACAGATGATTTGAATAAAATACTTGAATACGTTGACAAACTAAATGAGTTGGATACCGAAAATGTTGAACCTTTATCTCACCCAATTGAAGGAGCTAATGTTTTTAGAGATGATGCACTCAGAAATTCAGTAGATACAGAAGATGCTCTAAAGAATGCACCCAAAAGCTCGCACGAATATTTTAAAGTTCCGAAAGTAATTAAGACTGATTGAAAAAATACAAAGAACAAAAAATAAAATTTAAAACTTGTACCGATGGTTTTAATCGGTATAAGTACCAAATATTCAAATCCCAAGTTTTAAAACATAAGTGCAATTATTTTATAAATTAAGAATTTATTAGATAGATGAACATTGTTGGAATAATTCCCGCACGATTTGCCTCAACAAGATTAATGGGTAAACTGCTTGCGAACATTGGTGGTAAACCATTGATACAGCACACATATGAAAGCGTCAAAAAATCAAAATTGATGAATGATGTTATAATTGCTGTAGATGATGAAAAGTTATTCAAAGTAGTTAAAGCTTTCGGTGCCAAAGTTGAATTAACTCCAAAGGAACTTTCAACTAGTATTGAACGTGTTGCCCATATAACAGAAAATATTGATGCTGATGTATTTTTAAATATTAATGGCGCTCATCCCTTTATCCCATCTAAGATAATTGATGAAGTAATTGAACCGCATCTTTTTGATCCAACAATAAGTATTACTACAGTTGCTAAGCAGATCACAACAGTTGATGAATTAAAATCGGTCACTGTTCCTAAAGTTGTTTTTGATTACAACAATTATGCACTCTATTTCTCTCATTCTCCTATACCATTTGTGAAAAGTGCAAAAACAAATTTAGAAAGAGTTTTAAGTGAAGAAGTTTTTAAACATATTAATATTTATGCCTTTAGCAGCTTTGCTATGGATCAGGTTAGAAATTTAAAGTCAACAGACCTTGAACGAATTGAAGGGTTAGAGCAGCTTCGGATTTTAGAAAATGGATTAAGGATTAAGATTGTTGTTACACAAGAAGAAAGTTATTCCGTTGATACACAGAAAGATCTCGAACTAGCTAGAAAGTATTACTCAAAATTATTAAACCGAAGAAACCGTACGAGAAAAAAATGAGAGAACCTAAAAGATTAAATATTGCAAATAAACCAACACCGATAGAACGAACAGAATTTGATGGTACTCAGTTTTTTATTAAACGTGATGATCTAACAGGATCACTTCTTTCTGGCAATAAGATTAGAAAGCTTGAGTATATTTTACCTGATGTACAGAAAAAGAAAGCTGATTATCTTTTCACCTGCGGCGGGGATCAATCAAATCATGCAAGAGCAACTGCAATTGCTGCAAAAAAGATCAATGTTAATACAAAGTTGTTTTTATGGGGAAGTGATTCTAAAAATGCTGATGGTAATTTATTCCTTGATAAATTAACTGGCACAAAAATAAAATATCTTAGTAAAAAAGAATATGAAAGCGTAATTCCCATTATGCTTAATGAGAGTAAGAAACTTCAGAAAAAAGGTAAGAAAGTTTACGTTTTACCTGCAGGAGGTTCAACACCGCTCGGCATTTGGGGATATATAAATTTTATGAGAGAGCTGAATACCCAAATCGATTTAAAAAAGTTTAAGGGAATTCTATCAGCTGCTGGAAGTGGGGGAACTTCAGCTGGGATGTTGCTTGGTGCAGCTATGCTTAGTCTTGAAATGAAAATTTATGGTGTCAATGTTGTGGATGATGCTGAAACTACAAGAGAAATAATTATTGAATTAGTAGAAACTTGTATTGAAGAATATAATTTAAAAGTTAAAGTGAACTATAACAATCTGGTTATTCTTGATGGATATTCAGATGAGGGTTATAAAACAATCACAGACAACAAATTGAAGGCTATAAAACGGTTTTTTCAACAGAGCGGAATTCTCTTAGATCCAACTTATACAGGAAAAGCTTTTTATGCATATCATCAAAATTTTCTTAGGGGAAAAAGAAAGAGTAATATTTTGTTTCTGCACACTGGCGGAATTTTTGGTATCTTTTCAAAAAGAAGAAAATATCTTGGAGCGTAATAATGGATCGCAAAATTAGAGTAATTGTTGCAAAAGCTGGACTTGATGGGCATGATAGAGGAGCAAAGGTTGTCGCATCAGCACTTAGAGATGCCGGGATGGAAGTTATTTATACTGGTCTTAGGCAGACTGCAGAAATGATAGTAGAAGCAGCAATTCAAGAGGATGTTGATGCAATCGGTTTAAGCATACTCTCCGGGGCGCACAATACTATTTTTAAAAAAGTGATAAATTTGCTAAATGAGAGAGAGATGAATGATGTTTTACTCTTTGGAGGGGGTATTGTTCCAGATGAAGATATAAAAGAATTAAAAGAATTAGGTGTTGGAGAAATATTTACTCCTGGCGCGTCAACTAGGGAAATTGTAAAATATCTTCAAAAGTGGGTTGAAGATAATCCTAGATATTAGGAAATTCTAGTACATGTATTTTTTGCTTCCAATGTTAGAATAAAGTTGGCTTTTGGAAAACCAATTTCTTAAAATGACTGTTAACAGCTTATTCCGATTCTTTCTTTCGGAAACCATTCTTTGACAGAAATAATTTAACGTCATGGAATGGGAGCCTTTCCGAGAACTCGTTTTCTGTCATGCTGAATTTATTTCAGCATCTATTTTTACCTTATAATCGAAAGAACGAGATTCCGGATCAAGCTTGCCTGTTGCAAGCAGGTCCGGAATGACGATTTTCTAAGTTCTCGGACAGGCTCATGGTCCATGATGTCCAATCTACTTTATGAGAACCAAATAAAAATAGTAAGGTAATTGCAAAATTATTATATAGAGCGTATTAACCTGAATAAAACTAACTATGACATCTAAAAATTCACAACACAGAGTTATATACTTAGATCTTTTAAGATTATTTGCAATTATAATGATGCT
>JBDLIN010000346.1:0-3740 GCA_039714835.1 Bacteroidota bacterium
ACATATGAAAAATAGATTATTAATTTTTGCAGCTATTATTTTGCTTTCAATTTCGTTACAGGCTCAAGAAAGTAAAGAACAAAAGTACAATGGAAAAATAGGGTTGACATTTTCTTCATTTGGAGAAAATGATTTTATACGCTTTAAAAATGTAGAAGGTTCAGCGAGTTATCTTGGTGAAAGTTTTTATACAATAGGTATAAATTACATTAAACCACTAAATAACTGGTTAGAAATTGAGTCGGGTATAGAATATTCGAAACACCACATTACAGTAGAACCTAATCTTCCTCCTGATATGGATAATTCACCGTATAAAGCTGATTTTTCCATTTTGAATATTCCAATTTCTGTAAGAGCAAATTTTTTAAAATATTTTTTTGTAAATGGAGGATTAATGCTTGATTTAGAGTTAGGTAATTCTAATCCCGCAGATAATCAAACAGGTATTGGAGCACTACTAGGTGTAGCTGCCAAATATGATTTTAACTTTGGTGCATCTGTATTTATAAATCCATATTTAAAAGCTCATTCATTACTTCCATTCTCAGGTGAAAAGTATCATCAAAGATTAATGGAAGACGGGATTAGGATAGGAATTACCTTTAACTTAGATAAAGTGTATTAATAATACGAGGTACAACAATATATATACCAAATAGTCATAGTTGCTTGAAAGTTTCTGCTTTTTAAGCCTTGCCTATGTAGCATATACACCAAGGTTCACAATTAAGTAAAACCCTATAACTAAGATAAGCTTTATGGATATTCTAACACATACAATATCTGGAGTTGCAATAGGTACAGTTATATCAAGCTTTTCAAAAAAAGGAATAAAAGAACAGCTAAACATAATTTTGATTTCGGGATTTGCTGGAGCATTTCCGGATATTGATGCGATAAGTTTATGGTCACAGTTTGACTCAGTATTTGGAAGTATTTTTAACCTTGATTACAAAGGAAAAGTCATCTATTCAGAAAAATTTTGGTACTCACATCACGCATTTTTTCATTCAATTACAGCAAGTGTTTTATTTCCTCTAATATTTAGCTTTTTATTTTTCACATTAAACAGGAAGAAAGCTAATTTCTTCCAGTATATGGAATACATGAGGAGTAATTATTTATTGATTCTCGGTTTCGCACTTGGATTCTTAATACACATTTTAGAAGATATGCCCACTCCTTCATCATCTTGGGGTGGGGTAAATTTATTTTGGCCATTAGAACAATATATCGGTGGTTATGGCAAAATATGGTGGTGGAATAATTATGATATTTTCCTTATCACTCTATTGACTATTTTTATTAATATCAGCCTAATTACTTATTCGAAATTTAAAGAGGTTAATATATGGAAATTAACGACTAGTGTTTTTATTGGTGGTTTAATCATTTCTTTACTTCAAATTAACACAAGAATTTTTTCATATAAGTATAATAATAAAGTCGATTACATTACTTTAGAACAGAAATCTAAAGATGAACAAAAAAGAATATTAGGCGAAAAAATATTTATGATGATGGAGAAGTTAGATAATATAATACCGCTATATTTTTAATTTGAAAAACCCAATATGGTAAAAAAAATAATAAATAAGAAAACCCTTCTATCATTAGCTGCAATTGTATTTATAATTGCATTCATGGCAAATAACTCTATCGAAAAAAACACAATACATAAAACGTTTGATTCTTCTTTAAAAATTAAGCATAATAAAGTTGGCTTAGTATTAGGCACTTCTAAACTATTATCTGATGGCAGAATTAACCTTTATTTTAAGTATAGAATAAGTGCTGTAGTTGAGTTATTTAATGCGAAAAAGATTGATTTTATTCTGGTCAGTGGAGATAATAGTAAGGCTACTTATGATGAACCATCTGATTTTAAAAATGAGTTAATTAAATATGGAATTCCTGAAAATAAAATATTTCTAGACTATGCAGGATTTAGAACTTTGGATTCAGTGGTGAGAGCTAAAGAAGTATTTGGATTAAATGAGTTTACTATTATTTCACAAAAATTTCATAACGAAAGAGCAATATTTCTAGCTGACAACTACTCTATCAACGCAATAGGATTTAATGCAAAAGATGTCAATGGAAAAAATGGTATAAAAACTAAAATTCGAGAATATTTAGCTAGAACAAAAGCGTATATTGATATTGTAATTGGTGTGAAACCTAAATTTCTCGGAGAAAAGATTGAAATTAAATAAAACTGTGTACAATAAATAAAGCCAATTGGGCGAGATTGTAATTTAATCAAAATTTAAAAAATTCTGCTTGTTAAGAATCGTCCAACCGGCCTTTACCGAAACAAACACTCCTAAACAATAGCATTCCCCATTAAACTATTAGTATGGATAGTTCTCTAATCATAGAGATTCTACACTTTTATTATCCTCCTCTATCCTGCCCTAATAACCTTCGTCTGGTGGGTGAGCTATCACCTTTTCTGATTTTTACGGTTGTCCCGTAACACAATCTGCTTTTCTTTTATCAACTTGACAGAAGAAACAGAAAGTATTTTTCAGCTGCATATATACGCATGACGATAGGACTATTAGAAAGGGCTTTAAACATTTGATAAAGACGACAGGTTCGTCAGAATTTGGCTTTGCATATTTGTGCAAGACGACAGCTTCGTCATAATTTGGCTTTGCGGGTTTCTACATGACGACAGGTTCGTCAAAATTGACTTTGCACATTTGTGCAATGTAAGAATTTGTAAAAAATCCCCTGTTGCACATTTGTGCAACAGGAAGAATAATAGAAAGAGAGAAGAGACAGTAAATAGTAATCGCTATCGGTTAATCATTTTTTTAATCATAAATAATAATAACAATGATAAGTAAACTAATCAGAAGAGCCCGTACTTCGGAAATAGCTACGGTTGCAAAAAATGTTATCTACTTATTTGATAACAGTAACTTAAAGAGTGATTCATTCTTATCCTCTACTATAGAAAAAATAAGGAATGAACATTTGTTAATTGTGCAGTCTATCAGAAAGGATAAACCTGAAACATTGCTCGAAAAGAAGGATATAATAAGAGACGGACTTGTTAGAAAACTTAACAATCTCATTAACGGTTATGTAAATCACCCCAATAAGTCGATCCAATCTTCGGCAGGACATGTAAAAAGTGTTTTCTACAAGTTTGGCATCGGTATAGTACAAGAAAGTTACGATTCGGAAACAACTTTTATTGATTCCTTGTTAGACGATCTTAGCGATGTGGATGTAAAATCTGAACTTGAAAATTTATCGGGATGTCCGGCGATAGTAGAGAGCCTTTCAGATGCCAATAATGATTTTCATCAAACCCGACTAAAATATATAAACCAGGTCGGGAATAACAACAATACTGCTGAAAGAGCTACCGATATAAAATACCGTATAGCTTCTTTAATTAACGATGTAATCGTTGTATATCTAAGAGCAATGGTTATGGTGGATAAGGAAAAATACACAGCCTTTGCCTTAAAAGTTGGAGAGAGCATCAATATGGTAAATACATCAGTACACAGTAGATCCGGTAGCAAAGCAAACGAAATATCAGATTATTAACAAAGTAAAAGTCATCCTATAACAACCGTATTTTAATGGTTTTAAGGATGACTTTAAGTTCAGATAATAATAATTTATATGTTTTATCAGATCTTTTCTTCCGGTTCTAAAATAAGTACAATCTTGTTGAAATCGGCAGCACCGTTAATTACTTTCCTGTAGTCTTC
>JBDLIN010000347.1:0-3725 GCA_039714835.1 Bacteroidota bacterium
CATAAGTGCTTCCGTTATTGCTTTCGGATTATTATGTTGAATTACATTCCTACCATAAACAATTCCTGCAACTCCCTGTTTAATTAATGTGTCAGTACGTTTCAAAATTTCTTCATCAGAAACCTTTCCACCTCCACGTACTAAAACAGGAATTTTACCTGCAACTTCTATTACCTTGTGATAGTCTTCAGCATTTTCTGTAGGATCCGCTTTTATAATATCAGCACCAAGTTCTACAGCTTGTCTTACAAGTGGAAGAATTTTTTCAGGATCTCCATCAACCATATAGCCACCTTGTTTTTCATTAGGCTGGAATACTAAAGGTTCAACCATTAATGGCATTGCAAGATTGTCACATTCTGGTTTTAGTTTTAAAATGTTCTGAATACATTGATCTGTTACTTCCGGAGCACCTGGAATAAGAAATAGATTAACAACTACGCAAGCTGCATCTAATCTTACTGCTTGTTCAACAGGCGATTCAATCATTCTACTAAATAAATGATTTGGTAGTTTTTTTCCATACACATTTGCTATATCTGTTCTAAGTGCAAGTGTTGGTTTACTCTTACCTGGAATTGATTGTAAATAATGAGCTTGACCAACTGTAAGTTGTACAACATCAGGATTAGCTTCAACAACAGTTTTCACAGCACTTTCAATGTTTTCAATACTACTTAGAAATCCATATTCATTAAAAAAACCATGGTCTATTGCAACATTAAAACAACGATTTGATTTTGAATTGAACAATCGATTTAATCTATATTGCTTCATTTTATTATCCTTTTTTATTTATAACCAAATTCTTTTTCTACTTCAGAAATTGCATCTTCAATAATATCTAAACCTATATCGGCATATTTTTCATCCATTATTAGTGGAGGTGACATTCGCAAAATATGTCCCGCCGGAATCCATGCTAATCCCTTACGGAATGCTTTCTGATATACTAATTTACCAGCTTCATCAAAAGGCTCTTTCGTGGTTTTATCTTTTACTAATTCAATTCCAAGTAAAAACCCTTTCCCTTTAACATCACCAATAATTGGGTGGTCTTCTTTCATTTTTTTCAATCGTTTCATGAAATGTGCACCAACTCTTCGTACGTTTTCCAGAATTTGTTCTTCTTCAATAACTTCAATGGAAGCTAATGCTGCAGCACTAGCCATCGGATTACCACCATAACTTGAAGATGCTGAAATCAAATCTAATGCTTCTGCATATTCTTCCTTCACGACCATTGCTGTAACAGGGAAACCATTACCAAATGATTTACCGAAAGTGACTATATCTGGTGTAACATCCCAGTGATCCATACAAAGCCACTCTCCAGTACGACCCATACCAGCTAATACTTCATCATCAAAAAGTAAGATCCCTTTTTCATCACAGAACTTCCTTAATTTCGGAAAGAAATCTTCAGGCGGAAAAATTGAACCACCCCATCCTTGTGCAGGTTCCAAAATAAATGCAGCTACATTTCCAACAGTAGCTTCCTGGATAAAGGTTTCATAATAATTTATATATGCATCCGTATCTATAGTTCCATCTAATTTTGTAAACATCGGACGATATGGGTCAGGTCGAGGTACCATATAAAAACCAGGTGCTCTCGTTGGCCCATAACTAAGGACATCTCCCCTTGCCATTTGTGCTAAACTAACCGCTCCCATTGTTTTACCATGAAAATCTCTAAACGCTGAAATCATTTCATGTTTTCCAGAAATTGCTCTAGCGGCCCTAATACCAGCTTCAACCGCTGATGAACCATCGCTATAAAATTGCATTCCTCTTAATTCTTTAGGTAGAATATCTGCCATCTTTTCTACTAACTGTTCCTTTACCGGATGAGAAAAATCATGACAATTCACTAGAGTTTTTGCCCAGTGAGATATTGCTTCTGCTATTTTAGGATGACTGTGTCCTAACGAGGTAACATAAATACCTGATGAAAAATCAAGATATTTATTATTGTCAACATCTGTTAATGTTACTCCGAAACCTTCTTTAAAACTAACCGGAAATAGTTTTACTTGACCACTAAGTCCCTTAAAGTACTTAGTAGTATTATCATGCATTTTTTTAGATAAAGGACCCGGAGAATCCACTATCATATTAGGTACATTTATTGCACTTTCTTTCCACCAATTTTTATCCATGTTTCTTATTGTTTTTTCTTATCAAATTCCTCTATAAGTTGTATACAGTAATTAGCAATACCAACGACATCAGCACCAATTGCAAGAAATTTATATCCCATAGCAATCAATTCATCAATATTGCCCATACTGGCTGGAATTCCAGCAAATTTATTGTGCTTAATCGCGACTTCGGCAACTCGTTTACGTGCTTCAATGAGTTTTGGATGATTCCAATCACCTGGTGCACCAATACCTTGACTAAAGTCAGCAGGACCGAAAAAAAGCATATCAATCCCATCAAGTGCTGCAATTGCTTCGAGATCATCGAGTGGTTCCGGATCTTCAATTTGTAGAATTACAAAACGCTCCTCATTTGCCTCTTTTATATAGTCAGAGTAATCTATCGTGGTATATCCACCATCAGCGTTACCCCCATCAATCGGGCGTCTACCAATCGGATGGAACCTCGTCATGTTAACAACTTTGCGAGCATCTTCAATTCCCATAATGTGTGGAACCATAATACCGGTTGCATCCAATTCAAGAGGTTTAATATAGTCACTGTAACCACATCGTGAAACTCGCACCATTACATCCATATCATGACTTTTGGCTGCCCAAACATGTGATTGAAGAGTTGACCAATCCTGTGCAAGATGTTCCCTGTCTATCCAAAGACAATCAAATCCGCTCAAACCAGCAATATCCGAGACCTGAGCGTCGAAATGAACATTTAGGCAACTAACAATCTCGCCGGCTCTTAACTTTTTAAGTACTTTACTTTTTCTCATTTTCATAAGACTAAGGTTCTAATATTTAAAAATTTTAAATCAAATATAATAAATAATGGCTTACTCATATATCGTCGTACCCATTAAACAACAGCTAAACTTCTTCTATTAAATGTAAAAAAAAATATAGAATATGTTCCTGTATAATAGCATTTTATACTGTGTTTTAATTATGCGTGCATTCCTCCATCCATCAAAATATTCTCTCCATTAATATAAGCTGAGGCATCTGATGCTAACAAGACTGCCAAACCTTTAATATCATCATCATTTGCCATACGACCCACTGGTACTTTTTTGTTGTAATTTTCTAAAAACTGTTGCTGTTGATTATTGAATAGCCCTCCTGGACTTATACAATTAGCACGAATTTTTTTATCGGCCAGCATCCTTGCTAAATATCGAGTTAAATTTATCATCCCTCCTCGATGGAAGAAATAATCTGGTGGCACATCTCCCATATCAGTTCCTTCATAATTGGAGAGATCCGGACCAAACATCCCCATCATTGAACTAATATTAATAATGCTTCCACCACCGCCTTGTGCAATCAAATCAGCCATTTCACGGAGTATATCCATCATACCAACTGCATTTACTTTCATCGATTCCGCAAAATCATCTATTGGTTCGTTGTAACCTGTCATTGGTCTGCTCACTGCATTATTTACAAAGACATCCAATCTTCCAAATTTTTGTTGGATTTGTTCTTTCAATGCTAAAACTGAATTGTGATCAGATTGATCAACACGCATCGCATGCACATCTAATCCAATCGATTTATATTCTT
>JBDLIN010000348.1:0-3711 GCA_039714835.1 Bacteroidota bacterium
TCCAAATAAATATACTGTTAAAATTGAAAATCCTGGATTTCAGAGTATTAGTAGGACTATATCAATTACAAAAGGAGATACATTTAAACTAGTTGAAAGATTGAGTTCTAACAAAAATTGATATGAATAATTATTTGGTACAATAGTTGCCTAATAAGTTTGCTGTGAATAATAGTGAGAAGAAATAAGTATTATAAATAATCTGCATCTGGCAAAAACAAAAGGTTATAAACAGATGAAAAATATAATTGTTTTAATTTTAATATTAACCACTAATTTTCTAATAGCTCAAGATGGGTATTGGGAAATTACAAGTTATATGGAGCATCCGATTGCCGGCGGTTCGGCGGTTATTAGGGATGGAAAAATCTATATATCCGGTGGATATTCTAAGGAAGCACAAGACAAAGTTAATTGGATCCAAGCATACGATCCTTATCAAAACAGTAATGAAATTGTCACTGATATGCAAAGTCCCCGTTACGGACACGTATCTGCAATCATAAATGAAAAACTCTATTTTGTTGGTGGAATCCACGATAGTACTGAAACAAACTTAGGACTTGAGGAATGGGATTTTGTATCAATAGATACAACACAACTGGTAGCTGCCGACTCAAACTTTAACAGGATCTTTGCTACGGGTGTTTCATATGACAGCCTCTTTTACTTGATTGGCGGTAATTCATATTCTAAAAAAGATGGTAATGATCTCTCCTATATTGTTGAATATGATTTAACAAATGATTCAATTCAGTATAAATTTAGCAATGATGGATATGCAAATGAATTTCCCGAACAGCAAATGTCGGTAATTTACGGTGATGACATCTTTATTTTTGGAGGTGTGTTAAACGGTGTTTTGCAGTCTATCCAAAAGTTCAATATTTCTACTCACACTTTAGATACACTTGATATAAAACTTCTTGAGCCACGCGCCGGAGGGATTGCTGTACAGCATGGTCAACGTAATGAGATCTACATTATCGGTGGATTTAATGAGGGGAACAGTGCCCTAAGGACTGTTGAGATTTTTATTATTTCCGGAGATGATTATTATATTAATTCTGGTCCTGAGTTGAATGAAGCAAGAACAAATCTAATGGTTGTTTCTCCAGGAGAAGATAAAATGATTGTGCTTGGTGGATATAACGAAAATGGTGAAGTTTTAAGCAGTATTGAGCAATTTGGTGTCTCAACAACTAGTGAAGAAAGTAAAGAAACAGCACAAATGTCATTTAGATTAGAACAGAACTTCCCTAATCCTTTTAATCCTAGTACAACAATAAAATATGGAATACCGTTAGACTTAAGATATAAGACACAAGATGTAAGATTAAATGTTTATAATGTTCTTGGTAGTGAAATTGCAACACTAGTAAACAAAGCACAAGAACCTGGTAATTATGAAATAAAATTTGATGCTAGTGATCTGCCAAGCGGGATTTATTTTTACAGACTTCAATTCGGTAATAATACAATAACAAAAAAAATGACGGTGCTAAAGTAGTTTATGAAAAAAATAATATTAATAATTGTATTCTCATTTCTCTTTAGCATAAGCAATTTGGGACAGAATATCGCAGGTCTAGAAGAGTTGCAAACTCAGTTTCAATCATTCAACTATTCGAAAGTTATTAATATTGCTGATAAATTATTACAGAATGAAAATCAATTTAATAAGGATGAATTAATCGAGATCTATTTACTAAAAGGAATATCACATTATTCTTTAGGACAATCAGATTCAATGAGATCTAGTTTCTATGAAATACTTAATCTGAATAATAACTATGAAATTGATCCAAGCAGAGTATCACCCAAGATCATAAACGAATTCGAAAAATTAAAATTGGAATACAATAGTTATATCTTGAATAATAATTCCTTGGTTATTATGAGAGATACAGTTCATGTAATAGATACTGTTTTTGTTAAACCTGATAAGGATATTTATTCGGCTGCAGTAATTCGTTCAATGGTTTTACCTGGGTGGGGACATCTTTACTCTGGTTATAAAACCAAAGGTTGGATTTTAACCTCCGCGAGTGCTTTAACACTTAGCTCAATGGTGTATTTTATCATTGATGCAAATAATAAAAGAAGTCAATATCTAAATGAATTTGATCCTTTGCTAATAGATGAAAGGTATAATGAGTATAATACTTCTTATAAAATTAGAAATTATTTGATTGCTACTTACGCCTTAATTTGGATATATACACAAATAGATATTCATTTCATTTCAGAAATACCATTCACTCCTGAAATTAGTACAACTAATGTGAATAACTCACAACACTCATATCCATCCGATATTCAATTTACTATGCATTTTCAGTTATAGATGACTGCGCAAATTTTTCGCATGTATGCAAATTTTGCATAGCTAAATAATTATTTTCAACACTTTTGATTTTTCGCAAATTGACTTTTATTATAATAGGCAATAATTAGACATATATTTTATTCTCACCTTTACCACTTTGTGCTTGGCACTTTTATTGAAATTGTGCGTATATGATAAGTATTAGAACCGCAACATATATGGAAAATCAACAATTTCAATTCAACATTATAAAAGGGGAATATCATGTCAAGAAAAATTACTTTTTTATTTGTTCTATTAGTAACAAGTTCATCAATCTTATGGGGAAATGGTGTCGGAATCATTAACTCTGAAAATCCAACAGTATTTCAACTTATTTCATCAGAGGTTGTTGTAGAGGTTGAAAGTCAAGTAGCAATAATTACAGCGAAGCAAACCTTTAAAAATAATTTTGGTGAAGCAACTAAATTTAAGTATGCATTTCCGCTACCAGAGGGAGCTAGTGCTACATCTCTTAGATGGTATAAAAATAGCATTTGGGAGGACGCAATTATAGTTGCAGAACCGCAAGACACTACTCTACCTGGAGGAGGTACAGGTGGAGTAGTAGCCTATTCTTTAAAAGAATATCTTGGATTAACACCACTATATTTTGAGTTCGATGATGAACTTCTTGCCGATTCCACAATTATTATTGAACTTAAATACGTACAGCTTCTTAAATATGATTTTGGAAATGTATCCTTTGCCTATCCAAACAATTACCAACTAATTCAAAATCAACCGATTTTAATTCAAAAATTTGAATTTGATTTAATATCCTCACGGACAATAGAAGATATTACTCTTCAAAGTCATGTAAATCACTCAAGTACAAATGATGGAAATAATGCTAATCTCATCTTGCAGATAGATGATCAGCCTGCTGATAAGAATTATGAAGTTCTCTATTCTCTTAGCACAAATGAATTTGGACTCTTTGGATTTAGTACTATGCTCCCAGACTCGTTAGTGTTTGATAAAGAAGAAGGAACTGGATTTTTTACATTTGTCGCAGAACCAAATCCGGAAAGTAGTACTAAAATAATTGATAAAGTATTCACACTTATAATTGATAAATCGGGAAGTATGAGTGGAGATAAAATTGTTCAAGCTCGGAGTGCTGCTGAATTTATCGTGAATAACTTAAACGAAGGGGATAGATTTAATATAATTGATTTTGAATCTGTAGTGTACAGTTTTAGAACTACACATGTTGCCAACACTTTAGAAAATAGAGATGCTGCGCTTAATTATATCACATCCATTCAATCCGGTGGTGGAACAAACATTTCAGGATCATTAGAAACTGCTATCTCTCAATTTTCAACAGCTAATGATTC
>JBDLIN010000349.1:0-3698 GCA_039714835.1 Bacteroidota bacterium
GAAATTGCTCGTTCAGCTTATACATACCAATTAGAATTGGAGAAGAAAGAAAAATTTATAGTTGGTGTGAATGAATTTGTAGAGAAGGATAATGAGATAGATATTCCAATTCTTCAGATTCCCAAGGAAGTTGAACTTAAGCAGAAAGAAAGATTACTTAATCTAAAAAAGAAAAGAGATGAAAAGAAAGTTAGAGAATCAATTGAAAAGATTAAGTTTGCCGCAACTCACGATCAAAATCTGATGCCGGTATTTATTGAAGCTGCTGAGAATTATGTAACACTTGGTGAAATGATCAATGAATTAAAAAATCATTTTGGAGTTTATGAAGAGACTCCTGAATTTTAAAATTGGGTGGAAAATGAAAAAGATAAAAATTTATAATCTAATTATTCTGCTTATTGGCTTAGTAAGTATTACACTGTTTTACCAATGTTCCTCTTCTGTACCTCAAAAAGAAATTGGTGAAGTTGAAACTGAGATTGTCTATGAAGATGAAATTAGATTGAATATTAAAAGGGTATTGAGCTGGATAAATGCTATGCCTGGCGCTGAGAAAAGGTTTCATGTAAGTGGGGAATTAGAGATATTGGATAATTCAAATTATGATTACCAGATGATGGATATCAAAAAAATTACTGTTCTTCAAGAAGAAAGATTGATCTTTATTTTTACTCCAAAGGTTATTGAAGAATTGAAGCCGAATAAGAAAAACATGATATTTTCTACAGTAAGAGGTTTAATCCCTAATGCAGCATTGAATCAAAAAAAGCCGATAGATATTGTAGTGAAATTTGATGATGGTTCAACAGAATTAAAGTATAAGATAAATAAAGTCACAATTGAATTAGCATTATGACGTTTGAATTAGTAGGAATAGTAGTTTTAATATTATTAAGTGGATTCTTTTCTTCTTCAGAAATTGCATTTGTAGTAGCCAATAAACTGAAAATAGAATTGAGAGCTAGAAAAAATAATCTTTCAGCAAGAATTATTTCCTTTTTTTCTGAAAAACAGCAAGTATTTTTTTCAACAATTTTAATATCTAATAACATTGTTAATATAGCATTTGCTTCACTGATTACAATATATTTAACGGTATTTTTTAGTCTAAATGATTATCAAATTTTAATCATTTCAACAATTCTATTACTATTATTTGGTGAATTGATCCCAAAATATTTTGCAAGAGAATATCCGGATTCAATTATTTTATTTGCAGCTATTCCGATTAGGATAATATCATTTATTCTTTCTCCATTTGTAAAAATCACATCAGCAGTTTCACAATTCATTGTTAACTCAGCAAATATTAAGGAAGAAAAAATCAATCAGTTGTTCGATAGAGAAGACTTTCAAACTTTACTGCATGAAAGCTCAACTGCTGGAAAACTTGATGAAAACGAATTTGATGCAATTACAAAAGTAATCGATTTAGGTGAACAAAAAGTATATGAAGTATTTACGCCAAGGACTGATATTGTTGGTTTAGATATTACCTCTACTGTTGATGAAGCTTTAAAAATATTTATTGATTCAGGTTATTCTAAAATACCTATTTATGAAGAAAGCTTAGACAATATCATTGGATTTATTCATGCAAAAGATATGTTCAAATATCCCAGAAATATTAAAGATATTATCAGAGATATAGTATTTGTCCCAGAGACTAAAAAGAGTTTAGAATTACTCAATGAGCTTATTGATAAGAGAAATTCTATTTCCATTGTTGTAGATGAATTTGGTGGTACTGCTGGTATTGTAACAATTGAGGATATTATTGAAGAGATGCTTGGTGAAATAAGAGATGAGCATGATCCTGATGAAGATATTTGTAAAAAGATCAATGCCAATACATATATCATCAGTGGTAAAATAGAGATAGATCATTTGAATGATGAATACGATTTAGAAATTCCGGAAGGAGAATATGAAACTATTGCTGGTTACATAACTTCATCTATCGGGATAATTCCTAGACCACAGGAAAAATTCGAAATAGATGATATGAAAATCGAGATAATAAACTCATCTAAACAAAAAATTGAATTAATAAAGTTGATACAGAAGAAAACCTAAAGTATTAAAATATTGTAAAGCGAGGTTAAGCTCGTTTAGAAGAAAAAGCAATAAAGCGATATAAAGGCTGCTCTACAAAAATGTAAAAACAAATCTCTGGAAGATAACAGAGAATTACACTATTTTTAACAATTAAATAAAATAATATCTGACACATTTGTTTTTCGAACTTCAAAAAACTAGTAATAATTCCAAAGCAAGAGCAGGAATTCTCAAAACAGATCATGGACTTATTGAAACACCTATTTTCATGCCGGTTGGGACACAAGGGACAGTCAAAGCAGTTGATCAAAAAACATTAAAAGATGAGATAAATGCACCTGTGATTTTGGGTAACACGTATCACCTCTACCTTCGACCTGGTATGGAAGTAATGAGGAATGCTGGTGGCCTACATCAGTTCATGAACTGGGATAGAAATATCCTTACGGATAGTGGTGGATTCCAAGTATTCAGTCTTTCTGAACTTCGTAAATTAAAACCGGATGGGGTAGAGTTTAGTTCACACCTTGACGGTTCAAAACATTTTTTCTCACCAGAAAAAGTTATTGATATTCAGAGGATAATTGGAGCAGATATTATTATGCCGCTTGATGAGTGCACACCTTATCCATGTGAATATGATTATGCTAAAAATTCTAAAGAACTTACAACTTCTTGGGCAGTACTAAATAAAGAAGCATTTGAGAATAGCAAAGCACATTATGGCCATCAACAGTTTTTGTTTGGAATAGTTCAAGGAAGTGTTTATAAGGATCTCCGTGAACAATCTGCGAAAGAACTTATGAACATTGGTTTTGACGGTTATTCTATTGGCGGTTTAGCTGTTGGAGAACCCACAGAGAATATGAATGAAATTGTCGATTTTACAACTGACATTCTTCCTGAAAGTCAACCAAGATATCTTATGGGAGTTGGAAGACCAGAGAATATTCTTGATGCAATTGAACGCGGAGTAGATATGTTTGATTGTGTTATGCCGACAAGAAATGCTAGGAATGCATATATATTTACTTCAGAAGGAATTATTACAATTCGTGGGGCAGCTTATAAGGAAGATTTTAATCCACTGGATAAAAATTGTGATTGCTATACTTGTCAAAATCATACCAGGGCTTATTTAAGACATCTCTTTAATACAAGAGAAATATTAGCTTATGAACTAGCAACTATACATAATCTTAAATTTTATTTAAATTTAGTACGTGAAGCAAGAAAAAGAATTTTAGATGAATCATTCGTTGAATGGAAAAATGAAATTATAAATAAATTATCAATTAATATACAGGAGAAAATATGAATTATTTATTAGCGATGGCACCTTCAGGTGGAGATGCTGGCGGCGGAAGTATGGTCAGTACATTGATCATGTTTGGAGCAATTTTTGCGATTTTCTATTTTATGATTATACGTCCTCAGCAGAAAAAAGCTAAAGAAAGAGAAGCTTTACTCAGTGCACTCAATAAAGGTGATAAGGTAGTAACAAATGGTGGAATGCATGGTACAATTGCTGGACTTGATGATAAAACATGTCTAGTTGATTTCGGCAACAATATCAAAATTAAATTTGATAGATCTGCAATTGCAGCAGTTGAGTCAGCTAAGAAGGATTAAAGTCT
>JBDLIN010000350.1:0-3696 GCA_039714835.1 Bacteroidota bacterium
TATGATAAAATTCTCAAATCGAGAACTTTATTTTATACAGAAAGTAACTTAAGGCATTTTTGCAATAACGGTAAGTATAAATTCTCGTACAGCTGGCGCGATCTTTTACCACTCGTGAATCGTGATCCCAGCAGTGGAACTGATCCGCAAAAGGCGTGACAGCATGGAATTTATACAGTTAGCAACAGTTTATTATTTTGCGTCTAGCCATCCTTGAATTTCACTATCTAGATCACTCTCCTTTATGAAAAGGCCTACCTGGATCTGCTTTTTTGATTCTGCTATCTCTTTCTTTTGGTCGTCAGTTAGCTCAAGGGTCGAGTCCACAGCCTTTTCATCCAAAATAGTTTTAATAGCCTTAAGGAATCTGGCAGATCAATTTTTATAACACTGGAATAGTATATAATACATACGATGGCGAAACAGGAAATGGTACATGGGAGTTCGATGATCCAAGTAATCCAACGGAGATAGATATAGCTTACAATGAGCCGCCTTCGGGTTGGCCAAATTCAGAAACAATACCAATACTCCGCATTTCTTCAGACACCTTAGGATTGCATAGTGGCACCTGGGAATATTATTTCGTTAAAGAATGATCAATCATTAATGATAAAATTGCCCCTGGTTAGCGCTGGGGGCTTTCTTTTAGGTTAATTTTTCATTCTGGTTTACAGGCTTCCGAAATATTAATCTTATCGGATTATTGATTGATAATACAAAGATCTGGGAACATATCGTATTCAATTCTTTAAATATCAAGGAAATACTTGACTTGCTCTATTATTGAGGGTACCTTGTATATAACTAACCCCAAATTCATTTAACATGAGAAAAACATTAGTTATTACAGCCCTACTTCTGTTTGCAGGAATTGTTTTTGGACAAACACTGAAGAAAAATGTAGTCGTTGGTACATTTGATTCTCGTGTAATAGCAGTTGCATATTACAATACAGAAGCGCACATGAGTTATATCGAAGGCCTAAAGACTGAACATGCAGAAGCGGAAGCATCCGGGGATGAGGAACGTGTCAAGGAATTGGAAGCCATAGGTGAAGCATCGCAAGAGTTGGCTCAAAAACAGGCCTTCAGTACTTGGCCTGTGGATAATATTTTGGGAATAATCGAAGAAAAGATTCCAGAGATTGCACAACAGGCTGAGGTTAACCTCATTGTCTCCAAGTGGAACATAGTCTACCAGCAGTCAGGAATTGAATGCATTGATGTTACCGATGTTATGGTGAAGCTTTTTAACCCTGATGAACAAATGCTGAAGATGTTAGATCAAATGAAGAACCAGCCCCCTGTACCACTTGAAGAACTTTAGAAGATGAAATAGTCAAGACATAGTCTGACAGTTAGGGATGAAATTAAAAGTTCGAAAAAGTAATACTACAAACTCCACCGATAATTGACTCTCCCCGCAGCAAGCTGCGGGGAATCATCGATTAATTTTTTATTTTATTTGTGCTCGCTAATCCCGAAGTAGAACTTCGGGGAATGCGCGAGCTTAATTCAACGCCCCGGTTCACGCTGGGGGTTTTTTATGTGCTGAGATGAGCATAATGACCTGCCGGCTTCCGACTATCTTGCCTCCCATATATTGTGGTTCACTGAAAACTTATTGTAATTGCTTGGAAGACTAGTTTAATAGAATAAGCACATTTTTAGGGACTATTGCACCCAACGGATAGCAATAAGAAACGTAGGGCATTTGGAAGATTCTTTCTATCAAGCTATCAAGTCGTTTGTTAATGTTATGTTGCTCAAATTTAGCATTTTCCGCCCTATGTTTTTTATTGCGTGTTGTGTACTGTTAATATTCTTCAAACACAATTAAATCATCTAACCAAACTCCATGTTCGGTCCCAACTAGAAGCTCAATTTTTACTGGAACATTGTTTATTGGTTGAAAATAAAAATATTTTTCTGTCCAACTTTCAATTCCTTGACAACCATCCAATAGTAATGTTTCATCTCCTTGTTTTAACCAAATCATGAAATCTCCAACACAATGTCCTGTTTCCCCAATTTGTGTTTCAAGTAATTTGTAATGAAAATGAATAACATATATCTTTTCTTTATCTACTGGTACTCCTTCAATTTTTTCAAGTTTAAAACAACCACCCTCTGCTGTTAAATTTACAGATGCCTCTCCATTAAATCTATTCACTGTATCTATGAGAAAAACACCATCTGGATAAATGTTCCAATTACTTGAATCACTTAAATTGTTAAAACCATCAATTGAAACAGATTTGTAATTTGTTCCACCAATTTCCGTTGTAATAAAATCATTTTTGTTGTTATTTTCATCTTCGACAATTTCATC
Organism: Bacteroidota bacterium; assembly: GCA_039714835.1. Taxonomy (GTDB): domain Bacteria; phylum Bacteroidota; class Ignavibacteria; order Ignavibacteriales; family Melioribacteraceae; genus SZUA-22. The sequence continues at coordinate 2,335 of JBDLIN010000350.1, forward strand.
TTCTTTCTTGCAACTTGTTAATGCAATTGCAAGAATTAAAAAAATGTTAAATAAAATTCTTGTTTTCATATCCATACTGTTTTATTATTATTCCTTAATAGTACACAACACCGGAAAATGTGCACTTGGTGTTCATACTTGCTTAATATGTCTAGCATTGTAAACTTATTCAACCTTATACAAATAGCATTCATAATATTTCCATAACTGGAAATACCACCTTTTAATAAGAAGTAATTGCTTTACTCATTAGAATGCTGGGGTTAACGGCGCTACTATTCTAACGAAAATTCGAAGCAAAAAGTTGCACATAGCATTTACATGGAAGTGTTTCAGAAAGTAGTCAGGGAATGGATGTGCATACAGGATGAGGATGAGAAGAGAGGCTATTCCTCCTGACCGGGATCATCATCATCCCCTCCAGCCTCTACACTAAGGATCTCCACATCAAAAACCAGGGTCTCATAAGGGGGCATGGTCCTTAGGCTACCTGATATTGTTTCTTCTTCACCATAGGCCAATTGCCAGGGAATAACAAGTCTTCCTTTTTCTCCCTCCTTGAATTTTTCCAAACCCAGGTGCCATCCCTTAATGATCGTAGATTCAGGATCTCCCACCTTGAACGCAAGAGGAGTGCCATCAACTGACTCATCAAATACCCTTCCATCGGTAAGATATCCTTTGTATGCCACCGAAATTGTTGAATCAATTCCTACGAGTGCGCTATCGGTGGCTTCATCAATGATGTAATACAGAATGGCATCAGTTTCAGGATCATGAATGGTATCATATACTGCCACCGTATCAATGTAGGCAGCGATCTTTGCCAGTTCATAGGCTTCAATATCCGGAATTACTTCCAGTAGTTCGATTTCATACTTTAATGAAGTATATTGACCAACAGTTCCATTCCCACTTGATCCATAGCCCAGGTCGCTGTGAAAAGCCAGTGTAGCTTCCCCTCCTTCTTTCATCAAGGACAATCCTTCCGTTAGACCAGCATTTCGGGTGCCATTCTGCATTTTATATGCCCCATATAATGCTGTCTTACTGGGATCCAGGTTGTTATCTTCCGCCACGTTTTCAATATAGGATTCGTATACAATATCATCCGGAAGCCTGTAACAAACATGATTTACAAGCACCCAGTCATTGGTGTCGGGTGATTCTCCTACTCCTGCGCTTTCTTCGATATAATAGAGGCCGCTTGCCAGAGGTGTAGCATCAGGGTAATTATAAGCCATATATATATCCAGCTTCCGCTGCTCTTTGGCCCTGTTATCCGTCTCTCCTGTCTCTTCCGTACAAGCCGTGGACAACAACATCCCGGCAATGGCAAATACTATTATTGCTATTCTATAT
>JBDLIN010000351.1:0-3668 GCA_039714835.1 Bacteroidota bacterium
TCTCAGCACGATGGAGCGGACAGTTAAAAGCTCCGGGCAGTGGCGAATATGAGATTGGCATGAAATCAGATAACGGATTCAGGCTGTTTCTTAATAACAAGCTGGTTATTGATGCGTGGAGCAGTCACGAAGCAGGTAGCTATAAAGGAAAAGTAGTGAGGCTAAATGAGGATGAGCTATACGACATTAAAATTGAGTTTTTTGAGAATGTTGGTACATGCAGTATTGTTTTTAGTTTAGAAAAGTATGAAGTGAAACCTGAAATTCCACCGGTATATTTTGAAACCGATATGAATAAACTCATATCAATTCAAAGTGAAAATGACGCTCTTCAACTCAGAAACAATTTAATAGAGTTTGTTTTTGGAAATAATGAATTACCATTAGACAAATTACCATACAAAGTTGAAGAGGATTATAGCGATCCGGAATATAACGATATCAAATCATTAAAGGTCATAAATAAAATAACTGTTAAAATGGATTATGAATTAGAATCAGTTATCTACCATTTTAATCCTGAAAGTAAAAAGAATAAAGTTGTTTTGTATCATCAGGGCCACAGAGGAGATTTTATTAATGGAAAATCTGTAATTAAAGGTTTTCTTGATAACGGATATTCTGTTGTAGCATTCTCTATGCCTTTAATTGGCATGAACAACAAACCTTATGTAACCATTCCTAAACTTGGCAAAATTCATTTAACACAACACGAACATTTCAAATTTTTAGAACCGCAGAATGGTCACTCCGTTAAATATTTTATCGAACCGGTATTTACAACAATAAATTATCTGGAAAATAAATACAACTACGACTATGTAATCATGACAGGCATCTCGGGGGGGGGCTGGACTACAACTATGGCAGCGGCGATTGATACGAGAATAAAAATAAGCTTTCCTGTTGCCGGAAGTTATCCTATCTATTTACGATCCGGTTCGGATAGGGATAGTGGAGATTGGGAACAAAGCATTCCGGATCTTTTGCAAACAGCAAATTATCTTGAGTTGTATATACTTGGGGCTTATGGAGATCATAGAAAACAAGTACAGGTTGTAAACAAGTACGATGCCTGTTGCTTTAGCGGGACAAAATGGAAAACTTATTACCCTGAAGTTTTCAGTCGTGTAAAGAAACTAAACAAAGGTACATGGGATTTATGGTTAGACGATACGCATAAAGAGCATAAAATCTCAGAATATATTTTACAGAATATTTTAAGTGAACTGGAGAATAGCAATAAATAAACATGGCAGGGAAACACTACAATAAACTTCTAAACAACAACTTACTGCCGCTCGATATCGTTCTTGCACCCGAATGGTGGAATAAAAACGAGGGTATATCCTTTGACAAAGATTTTTTCTTTCATCCCGACCGCAGGATTGAGGATGAACAGAAAATGGAAAAATTGACCATTAATCACCCAAAGAATATATTTCCATATTGATTACTACACCAGGACGGTTTGAATGTAGCTGATGTACATGCAGGAGCGCCTCCTCATAGCTGGGCCGCTCAATCACCCAGTAACCCGGAGGCGCAAGCCTGAAAGCCTGATCACAATCAATTGGAGGCTTCTGTTGTCCCGGGGGTGCCCCGGGTTCCCATATCCTGCATTTCCCAGGGGGAGGCAAATGACCTTTGGGGATATGCAAGGTGCGATAAGAAGGATACCTGTGATTAGAAGGTTACAAATCATATCTGTTTTGGAAAATCCGGTTTAGCCCAGCTTTTCAAAAAGTTCCCTTCTACCTTTTTCGCTGACTTCAGGCAACCATTCCTATCTTAAATTAGTAGTATTGAGAGCAACCTTGTATTGATGAATTCGTACCAATGAGAACCTGATTATTAACCCTAATAGGCAAGAAAATGAGAAGCATGATGAAATATTTAGTACTGCTTTTTCTGATCATAGCAATTATTTCCTGCGAAAAAAGCAACGATAGGGCAACCGTAAACCTTACTTTCCAGGCCACAGCTCCCTCCGGGACTGTTTTAAAATCGGCACAATCTGAGGACTTCACTTTTGACAGCGCATATATCGTTCTGGAAAAGATCGAAATAAAAAAGATCGAAACCGAAGAGGATGAAGGTGAATCGGAGGATAAGGGTGAATATGATTTCTTTGGGCCCTATCTCATTGATTTAATGTCGGGAGTGGGTGATCAGTTACCCCTTGTGGAAGTTGAACCTGGTATCTATTCTAAACTGGATGCAGAAATGGCTTATTTTGAGGAGATTGGCTATAGCTTCTACCTTCACGGGAGCTTTAACAATGGTGCCGGTGAAACCCAGGAAGTCGAATTTGAATATTCCTACATGCAGTCTGAGGATTTCAAGGCTGAAAATCCGGATGGATTTGAAATCAGTGCCAACCAAATCAATGAAGTTCTGGCCCTGATTGACCTGGAATCTCTATTGATAGGTGTGGATCTGAATTTGGCAGAGGTGGATCAGGATGGCGTTATCCGGTTGAATAAAGAATCCAATAATGATCTGGCCGACATCATTGAAAGTAACCTTGAGGCCGCTTCAGAACTGGGTCTGGATGAAGACGAAAATGGAGAAATTGATGATTAGTCAGCAATAGTTTAGAATTATAATTGACAAATCAATATAGAAAAAACACTTTAGCCATGAAGATCAGGAGCGCTGATTGTTAAAATCAAAAATTTATGCAGAAAGTTAGGTGAAAAGGATCACAGGAATATTTGGAATCCAACTTTGATACTTGATGTATTGTGATATGACGTTGAACCATCTGATAACCAAATGTTAAACACATTTGCCAAGGAGAGTTCCAGAGCAACATTTGGCCCCAGAAAGAAAGCGTATCCAACCTCCGGAATAATTCCAATGACATGTATAGTGTGGTCATCGTAATTTTCTGATGATTCAAAAAAGTGCATTAGTGAATAACCAGTGGAGCCCTTTATAAATAGTCCACTAGCGAAATATTTTGCTAAAAATACGTCCGTTCCGATGCCAAGAGAAGTAGTCCCGTTTTCCGAAAAATTGCTGGTTACGTAAAATGTAGGTCCAATACCCAATGCAAAACCATCTGAAAGGAACCATCCAATGGATGGATTTAGACTTAATGAAAAATATCCGGATGATGTCTCTTCAAATTGAGTAAAATAAGATATGGCTCCTGATCCTCCAAGCATAAGGTTACCTTTCTGGGTGGGATTTACATCCTGGCCAAAAAGATTCAGTGTAGATACAAGAAAAATTAACACAAATAGATTTTTCATGACTTTTGTTTTTAAGATTAATCAGTGTTATAATTTAGCAACTATTCTCAAAACAAAGTTGTTCAATAATAAATACTTATAAAATCTATAAAACATCTTAAACGTTCTTTAAAGAATCTTTACAGGCTGCTTCAAAACTGAATCATTCCCCCACCTAATTAATTGTCGTGTACGAGTAGGTTCTGAGTCCGCTGATTAAGCGTATAGCAACGATCTCAACTCCAAGGTCAAAGTGCTACTCAGAAGAGAAAATGGCAATTTCTGCGTTCCTCAAGGGGACATTTCCAAAAATACGTTGGTTGAATGTCGGGACGTTGCGACCTTATACACCGATCCGGATGGCCAACGGTGGGTGCCGGGATCGTTAACAATCACCATGGCAGCAATGGTAAATCCCCGGAGGGCATC
>JBDLIN010000352.1:0-3664 GCA_039714835.1 Bacteroidota bacterium
AAGCAATTCAGGTTGCAATAGATGATCTTAACAAATCAGGAAAAGCATTTGAGATAGAGTTTGTTAAAACTACAAATTTCGAAAAAAAACATACCAACTCAATTATTGTTGGGTCACCCGAGCGAAACAGAATTATAAAATCTTTTGTAGAAAAGGAGAAAATTAATTTAGAAAATCTCAATTGTGAACAAGGATATGAGATTATTACTAATTCTATTAATGGTAGAAGAGAAATCATTGTTTCTGGTGGTTCAGTTCTGGGGGAAGCATATGGACTCTTCTGGATTTTAGATAGGTTGAGAGTAACCGGGAGTATTCCAGAGATTAACACAAAGCGGGAGCCAGCACTTAAAATTCGTTTCTCGGGCGGTAGGTCAAAAACTCAAATGAGACAAGCGTTGCGAAACGGTGCAACATGGATTTGGGGAAGCCACTCAGCAAATAAACTTGTGCCTTGGGATGCTGAACCTGAAAGAACAGAAAATATAAAGAACAGAAAAGAGTTAAAAGAGCTGATAGATTATGCCCATTCTTTACACTTAAAATATATTGTTTATGAAGATGAATTTTCATATCACCCAACTCTTTTAAGTGAATTTGGAGCAACACTTAATCCAGAAGACCCAGCATTTTGGGATGCTGTCCAAGCGAAATATAGGCGATTGTTAGAAGCAATGCCTGAAATTGACGGGATTCGTCAACGTACAGGTGAAGCCACAAGAGTTGGGGGTAACTTCAAAGGTTTCGATGTTATGCACGATGGAGAAAGCGATTGGAGTCTAGCTAAACGCTATCGAACGTGGGTAAAAAAGATTTATGAAGTTGTAGTTGATGAGTTTGATAAAATTTACTACCAGCGTACTTGGGTGACTAGTTCCTATGAACAGCATTCTATGGCTGAAGTATACAAAGAAATTTTTACTGATAATATTCCGGTAAAGAATTTATATATGTCGCCATATATGAGTACAACAGATCGATATTTTCATCAACCATATAATCCAACATTTAACCAAACACCCCACAACATGATTGTTTTATTATCTCCATTAAATTATCATGGTAATAATAATTGTGGTATTCTACCAACTTTCCCGGGAACATATTACCAAGGTGGATTAAAAACTTATTTATCTGTTGAAAACAGTAATTGTAAAGGTGCTGATTTTGGTTCACAAACAAACGAAGGTTGGGATACCTGGGCATTGACAGCTTATACAGTATACAGGCTTACTTGGGAACCCAATATGGATGTAAAAAAAATAGCTCATGACTTTGCTGCAATCTATTTTGGCATTGAAGCCGCAGATGATTTGAGTGAACTTCTGATGCTTACTCCCAAGATATATAAATATGGAATGTATATAGAACCTGCCGCTCACGGGCAATTTGCTTCATTAACTCATTTAAGACTTACAACATTTCCAGTTAAAGGATTACCGAACCTTGATAATGGACGCAAGCATATTGAATTCCTATACAATATATATTTACGGTGCAGACCATGGATTGAAGAAACTTATCTTTATTTAGATCATGGTCTAAAATTAGCTAATGAAGCAAGAGATATTGCAAAGAAATCTGCAACGAAAATTGTTAATCCGGAAAAGAAAGAGATGATTCAAAACAATGCTGAAATGACATACAGATTAGTTGAGGTTAACAATTTATATGCAAAAGCAATAATTAGCTACTTCCAATTTCGAGGATCTCATTCATCAGAAGATAAAAAACTGCTGGTTAAGTATTCTAAAGAACTTAATACTGCAATGCAAGTTTTCAGAAAAGTTCCAGGATTTGCTTACCGGCTCGATGGGATTGAACAGTTACAAGATAATATAAATGAGGCATTGAAAGATGTTGAAAAGGCGGAAGAGGTGCTTGCTAATGCTCCAGATGATGATGGAATTGATAAACTGATTGACGATCAGCAGGCCAAATATAAAGAAGTACTTGAAAAGTATAAAGACGAAGCAGTAAAATTTGTTTATTGGCAAGGTAGAGTGGATGGACGTGATTTGTTTAAAGTTAAAGAACATGAAATAGAGATTGAACATCTTCGTTACGATGCAATACTAGAAACAAGCGAAGATTTTTCAACTTCATTACCTGACAAAGAGTATACAGTTGTTGTAAAGGATATTCAATCAAGGTCGTTTGGTCCTTTTGTATTAGAACAGCCATCCGCGGAAAATGATTTTACAGTAACACTTTATTTGTCCGACTCGCCAATGCATGGTTATAGTTGGTGGAAGTTTGAATTATATTATATACCTCGTTCGCCCGAAGATCTTGGGTTGGCAGTTCCCTGGGGAAAGTAGTTATCGAGTTAAAAGATAAATTTCTTATTCAGTAAAAGGAAGACTAAAAGGAGAGAAATAATGCGAAAGATATTAATTTGTTTTTTGACTTCATTTGTTTTTCTGTTATCAGTGTCTGCACAAGAACTAAAAGTAGGTGCTGCATATAGAAATATTACTCCTGATCCACTAATTCCTGTATCGGGTGGAGTTGGTATTCCAAATCCTGCTGCCGAGAAATGGGGAGAATTAACAACTAGAGCCTTAGTGATCATAAAGGGGGATACTAAAATTGCAGTTGTTGCAATAGATAATCTAGGAGTTCCTAAATTAATCGGTGATAAAATACGTGCTCTAGTACCAGATATTAAACCTGAAAATATTCTTATCGGAGTTTCACATACTCATAGCGCACCCGATGTTTACGGATTTGCTGATGAAAAAGGTAATTCCGGTGCTGATCTTAAGTATATTGATTGGTTAGTTAAGCAATCAGCAGATGCTATTAATGAAGCTTATAATAATGTCCAACCAGCGGTAGTAAAAATTGCAGTTGGTGAAGCAAAGGGAAAAATTGCTTATAATGCTTATGCTCCTAAACTTTATGATCCTCGCTGTGGAGTAATACAGTTTATCTCTGCTGATGATAATAAAGTACTTTCAACTTTAGTTAATTATTCAATTCATCCGGAAGTAGTTGGAAATGATCAAGGTGTATGCACACCCGATTTAGTTGGTCCACTGTATGATAAAATTGAGTCTGTTGTTGGAGGAATGGCAATATTCATGAATAGTGCACAGGGTGGAATGGTTACAGCTGATAATAGAAGAAAGAATGATAAAGAAGCAAAGGACTGGGATGAGTGCATTAGAATTGGCGAATTGCTTGCAGATGAATCATTAAGAATAATTGCAAATGCTGAAATTCAAAAAGATCCAAGTCTATATATAACTAGTAAAGATTTTGACATTCCTATTGAATCAGATTTAATGAAATATATTTTAAAGCATGCTATCCTTGATTATAAATTGAGCAACGATCACGCTGTTTCCACACGTATGAATTTAATCAACATTGGTGATGCTCAAGTGATAACTATTCCAGGTGAAGCATTGCCGAACATTGGTTATTACATAAAGAGACATATGAAAACAGATAAAGCGTTTCTCTTTGGATTAACTAATGATGCATACGGCTATATAATTACAAAAGAAGATTTTAATAGTTTTGAAAGATATAATTATATCTCAAGAACAAGTCTTGGTGAAAAAACTGGTGAGATTGTGATAAATAAAGCATTGGAACTGATTAAAGAAAGTCCTAGTGCAAAATAATTTTTAATTTTAGAGGAAAAGATGAAAAA
>JBDLIN010000353.1:0-3623 GCA_039714835.1 Bacteroidota bacterium
TTTCCAGGTTACACTTCCATTTGTAGCATCAAAAAATACAACATCAACTCCGGCATCGGCAAGCATTTCGGCATGTTTACGAAGTACCCATTCATCGGTAGTACGATAGTAGCCAAAAACCGATTCGTCCCAGTAATAAATAGGGCTTCCATCAGGACCATTAACTCCTGCTCCCCATGCAGTATGATTCCAATTTTGCTCTATTGTACTTTCGTCATTTGCAGCGAGAATTTCAGTAAGATTTTTTGGAGCATAGCTGTACTCAACATGATGATCGATGTGCCATGTATGGTAAAATATACCAACATATTTATCGGGGTTTAATGTTTTATCTGAATTATAAAACTCTACTGCCCTACGACCTAAGGCATCGGTTGCTGCCCATTGGTTGGGTGTTACCTCTTGAGCTTTTATGGTAAATGCAATTAATATTAGGATTACACTTGAATAGAACGATTTATTTTTCATTTATATCTTGAATTTTGTATCATATATGAGTTAAATTTAGATTGTATTGAATAATCTATTTATCTCAATTAAATTTTGGATTAATACTGTTATACAAATATTTTATTTCAGGCCATCTATAGTTTCATTTTTCTTCCGTCGAATATGCATAAAAAGTATCATCATTAAAATTATTCTATTCAAACTTTACTGTTAAATATTTTTCCATGGTTAGCCAAAATTCATTGTTTTCACCACTCCATAAAAGAAGACTTTTACGACCATTACCATCATCATCACAAACATCTACATCTAACCCTATTTCTTTCCCCGAAATAAGTTTAGTGTCGGGAATTTTAAAACCTAGTTCCAAAACATAACCGTTATTTGTTTTTGATGAGGCTATTTCACCCTCCCATTTATCACTAAATAAATCATTTTGTTTCAGGTCCATTCTATATTCTGGAATTAAAGAATCATCAATAAATACTTCATTACCTCTGGAAGGTAAAAAATGCATTTCATAGCCGTTTAAGTGTTTTTTATTATTAATAATTTCAAATCTATCTCCTTTTTTGTTGTTTGGGTCAAGCATTATTTCAATAACATCGTTTAAGTAGGACAATTTCTGTTGAGCACTGTCTAAAAACACATCGTCGCTAACATCAAAAACAAAATATATCTTATTTGACGAATAAGCAGCTTTCCACGTAAAACTCAAATCTTCTTTGCCTTTCCAGTTTTCTTTTATCATCCCTTGACCTATCCATAGTTTAGAAGAATTAGCAACTTCTATTCCTTCAATATCTTTCCAATCATCTATATTTCCATCAACAGTAATTGGTGTGTTTTTTATAATATATGCAGGTGTTTTATCTTTCAATTTGTCAAAAAGTTCTTCGTCAAAAATCTCTGTTTCACAAATTCCATTAAGGTTTGACGTAGTAACCCAAGGCAACCAACCAGGGTGCAACGCTTTCCCTCTTGGTGGAGCCATCGACCAATGTTCCTGAATCCAACCTGAGGCACGATATTGATATTTTCTTTCAGGCAAAGCTAACATCCCTTTTGTATTGTGTAAAAGAATTTTTGCTACATCGAAGTAGTGTTGATTTCCTGTATATTTATATAGTTTAGCATACTCATCTACATCAAAAGCCATGTAATTATCAGTTAATGAATGTCCGGTTGATATCAACTGTATACCTACTGTTGGCACTCCCTTTGTCCATTCACTCTGCGGATAATTTTCAGGCATTGGAACATTCCATATATACATCCATGTTTCTGAATATTGAGCAGCTATTTCAGCTCTTTGTAACCACTTTTTTTCCTTTGTAGATTCGTATAATTCCAAATATGCTTCTGTAGAAAGTGTCCCTGCTTCTTTATCTAAAACATCAGGATTATCAATTGTACCACCAACAAAACGCCCCATTTGATGTCCGGATTCCCATGAAAACTCACCTGTTCTAATTGCAGCATTCAACCATTTATCCTCACCGGTTATTTCATGCATCTCACAAAAAAATGGAATGATATTGTAACTCGATGCCGGTGATTCTACCGATATCTCTCCCGTAATCGGTTTCCATGCTCTAGGGAATCCTCCTTTATCATATTGCTGAGTCAAAACCCAATTAGCAAAATCTGTCATCCAACTAAGCCATTCCTTATGATCTACACCTTTACTTTTTTCTAATTTATATGCCTTTGCTAATACTTTCATAGCATCACCATAAGAACGTAGATAGATATGTTTATGATGAGGAATTGCCAGAGCGGGTTTCCCATCTTTAAAATAATAACCTTCCCCGGCAGGAGGATTGACTTTTAAATCGAGAAAAGACGAGATGATATTATTTGCTATATTTTTATAACGTGAATCAAAATCCGAATTATATAATAAGTAATAAGCTATTTCTATATTTTTTCCTGTAAATCCGAAAACAGCTTTTTTGTCAATTATTTTATCAGTAGCATCCGTTGCGTCATACCAATTTGACAATCCTGTTTTTCCTTCTTTACTTATTAAAATCTTAGGAATAATAGACAACATACTTTCTCTAGCCTGTTCTATATCCTGATGATTGATTTTGGGATTCAAAATAGAGAAGGATCTTTTCCATTCTGAAGAATAGAAACTTTGAAAATTCTCCTTTATTTCTGAATTAAAACTTAACGAATAGGTTTGAATAAACCCATCTTTAATAGGATGAAAACGTCTTCTCCATTTATGATGCTGTCCTCCGGGATAAGTATTCCCCTGATATGAATATTCTCCCTCAGATCCAGGGAATGAATAGCCGGTTTTTAAAGTGTTATCCTTTTGTTCAGCATATAAACTACCAAATCTCAAGTTTTCATCAATTATTGTTTTTAACTCAACATCTTGCGCATCATCTATAGTTGTTTCACCATTTGGGGTTATATTCAAAATTGAAAATGATAATCCGTTATCGAAACGAAAAGCCATCAATGGCGCAGGCATTCTGTCTTCCCGAATCCATACTTTTCCATTACCATTCGAGTATACTTCAGCACCCCCTATGGCAGTTTTTGTAAGATTGTCTGTGCTACCGTAAATCATTCCCGGCACAAAGTATTCTGTGTTTTCTCTGCTGTGTTTGTCAAATTCAAATTCAATTGCAGAAGAGAAAGATCTAGGCGAATCCCCCGATACTTTTATACTTCTCTCTAAAGTTGGAAAGTCGTCAACTAATGCCCATTTGTCCTCTACAAGAAAAATAACGTCGTCAATTTTCACTTCTGCATTAGCAACAACATAACTGCCCTCCTTTTTCACCGAAGAATAACCGGAGTAGATATCTGAAATATTATCATTCTCATAAATCTGAATCTTAACCGGAAAAACTTTAGCAATTATCGAATCTGAACCGGCAACAATATTTACATTAATTCCATCATTCTCGTCTGAAAATTTTAGTATAGAATGACTATTAAAGGTCAATTCCACCGTATTCGAACACGATGTTGCAATAAATAATACAAGTAGTAATATCGATTTTAAATTTTTCATAGGAGATAGAGATATTTATCTTTTCCGCTCTTTGCGCTCTACCAAACCAAATTCTTTAACCAATTTATCATATTCCTTTTTCGAAATAGGAATCATACATCCATGACGTACTTCACCTGGCATTTCGTACTTGTCC
>JBDLIN010000354.1:0-3623 GCA_039714835.1 Bacteroidota bacterium
ACCAAATCACACGTGGTGAATATTTAGCTAACCATGTTACATTGTGCATGGATTGTCATTCAACTCGTGATTGGGACATTTATTCAGCACCTATGATGCCCGGTACAGAAGGTAAAGGAGGGGATGTATTTCCAGAAGAAGCAGGATTTCCTGGTACTTACTATGCTCCTAATATTACTCCATCTGCACTTTCCGGGTGGAGTGATGCCGAATTATATCGAGCAATTGCTTCTGGTCAGACTAAGCATGATGAAGCACTCTTCCCTCTCATGCCTTATCTTTCATATTCAACATTAGATGTAGAGGATGCTAAAGCTATAATTGCATATTTAAAAGCACTTAAACCAATTGAGAATGATGTTCCGAGATCTAAACCAACCTTCCCTTTTAGTTTAATAATGAAAACCATTCCAACGAAAGCACAACCAATCCAAAGACCAGAAATCTCGGATTCAATTGCATATGGTAAATATATAACTACAATTGCTGCATGTGCTGATTGTCATACTCCAATGGAAAAAGGTCAACCTATTGAACATTTAACGTTTGCTGGTGGAATGGAATTCACATTACCTAATGGTAAGAAAGTTATTTCAGCAAATATTACTCCTGATAAGGAATTTGGAATTGGAGCATTGAATAAAAATGATTTTATAAAAATGTTTAAGTTTTATGAGAATAATAATTCACTTCGAGTGAATGAAGGAGAGTTCAATACAATTATGCCTTGGGTAATGTATGCTGGGATGACTGAAAATGATCTTGGTGCCATTTACACTTACTTAAGAACTGTAACACCAATAAAATATAATTCGGAATAGAATCAAGAAAAAAACATCCAAGGTTTCCCACCAAAAAAATGGTGGACAAGTAAAAACCTTGGAGGTCAAAGTTTATTAGAAATTTTAACAACCTTCGCGTTTCTTTTTGCTTCTAGTTCTTTTAAGATTCACTTTAGCTGGAGCTTTTAATTTTGGCAGCTCCTTTTTAGCTACCTTAGTACTTGAACTACCGGTTTCCATTTGCCCACCAAAGAATTTAGCAACTTCCTCTTTCTTCTGATGATTCTGCTTTTGTATCTCCGAGGGATTATCGCCGCATGAACATTGTGGAAATACAATTTCATTTTTCCATGCTTCCAAACCACCCTTTAACATGCAAACCGATTTATAATCAGCAGCTTTAAGAATGAACCAACCCTGAGCAGCAGTAATATCATTTTCAGAGTATAAAATGATTTTATCGTTTCGTTTTAAGTCTGATTTTGTTAGTGATCCAATTTGAATATTTTCTGAGCTAGGAATATTATATTCACTGAAACTACTCTCATTTCTCAGATCAGCTAAACGATAATCCATTTTCCCTTCTATTATCCATCCTGCTAACTCATTTACTTTTATTCCGTCTACATCTTTTTCTGATTTAAGTGCTACTTCTTTAATATTAACTTTAGTTTGAGTAGTGTTACAAGGATTACCAATAACTGCAGCAGAGATTCCTAATATAATAGCAATAATTCCGATTCTCTTTCTTGGAGGTAATTCCGCATATGCTTTAAGTAACATTTTAGTCCTCCTTCTTTTTATTTGCCATTATTTTTTCAGCCCATTCAGCACCAGTAAAACCAGCAATAGCCATTAATAATACAAGAAGCAGTACAATACCATAATCTATTCCAAGTAGAGTAGGAATATTTATATTTCCCATATGAGTTGACACAAAAAATTCTTCAATCCATGGAAATAATTCCCCAAAGACAAATATTCCAAAGAAACCGCCAAGAGCATACAGTATTGCATCGATCCTTCCTGTAGCAATAGCTACTCCAGAAGTTCCGGGACAGTATCCGCCAATTACAAAACCTACTCCTAATATCAATCCACCAACAACTTGTGGTACTAAGTAAGTATCACTCATATAAACTAAAGAGAGATCAAGATAACCGATCCAGGTTAGATAGAAGAGACCGAACATTGCTGTTACAATGGCTGTAAACATAACTTTAAAAACTCTCATATCTGTAAAATAAAATTGTGCAGCAAGCATTCTGCCACTGCCAAATCCGCCTCTTTCAAGAACAAAGCCGAAAAATATCCCAATCACAAAAGCGACTATTAAACTAACTTCATCATTAAAATATCCAAACTTAAAAAATGGTGCTGTCATGTCCACTGCCTCCTTATAAAATAAGCAAATGCATAAGCCCCTGCAAAAACCGCTAACATAAATGCCCAGCCTCCAACACTAAGGAGTGAGCCGCCTGTCAATCCTTGTCCGCTTGTACAGCCTCTTGCTAACTTAGCTCCAAATCCCATGAGGCTTCCACCGATAAAAGCATACATCAACCGTTTATTGTTTGTTATTCTCGGGCCTTTTTCAACCATTATTTTATTTCTACCGGCAATTGCTCCAGAAATAAATCCTCCAACTACTAAGCCCAATATCTCAAAAACAAGCCAGTTTTTGAATGGATTTTCTGTACCATCTCCAAGATAACCTTCATAGAATGCATTGCCTTCAACTGAGCTTGGACTTATTTTTTGAACTCCAACTGCTACAACTGTACTTAAAGGACTTGAAGCCCCTAACCCCCGCCCCATAATAACGAAAGCTGATAGGAGTACTAATCCCAAAAGCAGACCAATCAAATACGGATTGGTATAATGCTTTGGTGTCAATTCACCTACTCGAGCGTTATCATGATCGTGATGCGAGAACCATGATTTGATCATATTCATATTTTATTCTCCATTAAATTTGTTACGTTAATCCTAGTAACTTAATTTTCATTAATATGTTGGAAACCAATGACTATACTGACCAGCCACAACAATAACAAATCTCAACACTAATCCCCCAACTATCACCATTAATGGAGCAAGGGGTGTATGATGGATTTTATGATTAACTGCTAAAAGCTGAATGATCAATGGTATCACAATTCCAAAACCAATTACAAATACCCAAAATGATGCGGCAAAATCTCCTGTTAAAAGCATATCCGCAGCAGCTGCTTGCACTTCTGTGGCTGTTTTCAACCCAATTATAAAAAGTGCAATTATGAATAACTCTATTATTAAAAAAGCATTATCTGCTTTAGCAAGCAGTTCCCTTTCATACACATTTTTTGCAATGACATGAACAAAAGCAGCTGCACCTGATAATCCGGATATTAAGAATAGTAACCACAATATTGCAGAACTCCAGAGTGGACGAGCACCAAGTGAGCTTAATAGGACTCCAGTATATAGTCCAATACCTGCTCCAAAGAACATAGTAACCACACCGAGATTTTTTATGAGGTTTGCCTTCTCAAATAAATAATTTTTAGCTTTCTCTAAAGCTGGTATCTTTTCTAACAATCTTTTTGGAGGACGCAACAACATATTTGCTACAAGTACTGGGTAAACTAAAACTAATATCCAGGAACCCCAAGACATTGCAGATTTAATTTCAAATGTTGCATACAATCTCCAAACATAGAGTTTATGTTCAAGATCTAAGAAGAGAGCAACCATACCGAGAGTTAATAACACAATACTCATGTGCGGTAGATAGTAACATGAACAATTCTCTTCACTTGTTCTTCCCTTAAATAAAAAATATCCTGAGATCAACATCAT
>JBDLIN010000355.1:0-3619 GCA_039714835.1 Bacteroidota bacterium
TATTTCGATTCGACTAAAATCGTTACAGGGCCATCATTAATAATTTCAACTTCCATCATTGCACCAAATATTCCTGCACTTACTTTCTCATCTCCAATATTTTCTTTTACACGTTTTATAAATCGCTCATAAATGTCTTCAGCTAATTCTGGCGATGCTGCATCACTAAAACTTGGTCTATTCCCTTTTCTTGCATCACCGTATAAAGTGAATTGTGATATTATAAGCATCTCACCAGAAACATCCTTTAATGAAAGATTCATCTTATCATTTTCATCTTCAAATATTCTAAGGTTACAGCATTTATCAGCAACGAAATTAACCTCGTCGGTTCCATCACTCTCTCTAACTCCAAGCAGTAGAACTAATCCTTTGCTGATTTGGGATTCATAATTTTGTGATGGAATTTTCACTCCCCCTTTTGAAACTCGTTGAACTAATGCTCTCATTTATTTACTCCACAAACAATTCTATCAATGTCAGAATAATCATTTTTTACGTTGATTTCAGAGAAGCCATTCTTCTCTAAAATATTTACAATCCTCTCAGATTGTCCCTGCCCAATTTCATAATAAAGCATTCCACCTTTTTTTAGTATTTTACTGCTTAATTCAGTGATATGCTCATAAAATTTATATCCGTTTGAGTTATCTGTTACAGCAATAGGCGGTTCATATTGAACGATCTCTTTTTGTAGAGTTTTATAATCTTCGTCACTAACATAAGGCGGATTTGAAACAACAATATCAAATTGTTCATCCATTTCCGATTCTTTTAAATTTAATATATCTAATTTTCGAAAATTGACACGAGAAGAAAGATCATTAAGCTCTGCATTTTCATTCGCCAATTTAATCGCATCATCTGAAATATCAATTCCTAACACCTCAGAATTTGGAAGTTCCTTCGCAAGAGCTAATGCAATATTTCCACTTCCAGTTCCAATATCAAGAATCTCTACTTCATTATCTTTGTTCAACGAATTAACAATATGTTCAACCAGCAATTCTGTCTCTTGTCTCGGTATTAATACTGAATTATTGACTTTCAATGTAAGTCCATAAAATTCAACATCCCCTACAATATATTGTAACGGTTCAAATTTTCCTCTACGAGAAATATAGTTTCGATAAGTTACTTTTTCTTTTTCAGAAAGAGGTTTATTAAAGGACATATAGAGATCTAACCGCTTGCAATTCAAAATAGAAGCAAGCAGCAATTCTGCATTTGTCCTTGCCGATTCTATTCCCTTTTTCTCTAAGAAATCTGTAGAAAGGTTAATTGATTCTAAAACTGTAAGCATATACAATAAGTTTAAATTTGAAAAATGAAATATATCGAATTTTGATAAGATATAAATATTTGTAAACTCAACAATTAGAGTTAAATATTTTATTCCCCTGAGTATGCTTCAACTATTGGAGAATTCATCCTCGCTCTTGCTCCTTTTTATTTCTCTAAGGATATCCCCGATTTCAAAAAGTTTCTTGGTGATACTGTCTTACATGTTGATTCTAATAACAAAATCTTTGTCAATGTTGGTGTTATTACTTCGCTTCCGGCTGAAATTATTAAGAAGAATATTTCGTTGATGAAAAAGTAAAAACCATCTCTTATTTCCAAGCCTCTTTTTGTCCATAAAGTGCCGACGGATTACAGCAATTTATTTTGTAGGATATTTTAATATCATCTTACTTACCCGCCGTTTTTCTGGCGGAACTTTTTATTTACCAGCCCATGGCTGGCTTACTTGTCTGCCATTTTTCTGGGTAGATTTAAGAGGTTATATGCGATAAAACTTCCCCTTAAGCTTTTCTAACTTTATTTACAACCACTTAAAGTTAGCTAAGATAATTGAATTGCGAAATTTTCATTTATTGCCTATAACTGCCTAATTGTTGTTATCTGTTTCCAGCATTTCTTTTATCAATTCTGCTGCACTTAAACTTGATGGTATTTGTTTCGGTGGATATTTTACTAATGTTTGCACATGTTCAGTTAATAGTGAAACAGTCCAATTCGCAATATATGTTTTATGCTGAAACAAGTTGGCTCTTGGACCAGGTGCCTGGTCATAAGATTCAAAAGGATCCTGACGCAAATTAAATATCATTGGTAACTCTAATTTTGTAGCATGACTATAATAACTATCACGCGTATAAAAATGTAATTTCCATTGGTTAATTCTGATAGCTTGTAGGTTTGATTCAGCATAGTAGAAATGTACATTTCTGGAGGATTTATTACTTTTACCTGTCCAATAATCAAGATTATTGATCCCATCAATATAGTTTTTATGTTCTACTTCAGTACCTAATTTGTCTCCTTCAGCAATACGTTCACGAATATCAGCAACCCCTGCAACTGCAGCAAGTGTTGTAAATAAATCTTCGTGACTTTGAATACCATTTAGTTCTTTTCCAGCCTCTATTTTTGCCGGCCAGCGAACTAAAGTTGGCACTCTAAGTCCGCCTTCCCACGTTGTCATTTTTTCTCCTCTAAAAGGAGTAGTCGCTCCATGCGGATAGGTTGAATGTTCAGGACCATTATCAGAAGTATAAATCACTACCGTATTCTCAGCAATGTTCATCTCATCAAGCTTATTTAAAACCAATCCAATATTTTCATCATGCTGTATCATTCCGGCACCAAAAAGGTCATTATAACTAGTATGTTCTTTAACACGTTCCTGGTACTCTTCAGGTACATGTGTAAAAACATGCATTCGTGTCGGCGCTATCCAAATAAAGAAAGGCTTTCCTTCTTTATGTGATTTATCCATAAACTTAAAAGACTCTTTTATAAATTCTTCATCCACAGTTTTCATTCGTTCGCGAGTAAGCGGGCCTGTATCATCGATTTTTTGTTTACCGACAATCCCAAAACGTGGATCTTCTGTTTTATCAAATTTGTCTGTAGCCCATGAATGTAATACGCCACGAGGTCCAAACTTTTTATGAAACTCTGGGTCAGTAGGATAATCCTCATCTTCCGGTTCTTCTTCAGTATTCAAGTGATATAGATTTCCAAAAAACTCATCAAAACCGTGCACAGTGGGTAAGTGTTCATTTCTATCGCCTAGGTGATTTTTCCCAAATTGACCTGTAGCATATCCTTGAGTTTTAAGCACTTCAGCAAGAGTAGCATCATGAGCCTGCATTCCGTTAGGACTGCCGACAAAGCTAACAGTAGTTAAACCTGACCGAATAGGATACATCCCAGTAATAAATGCTGCACGGCCAGGAGTACATGAAGGATGTGCATAATGGTCAGTAAAAATAATACCTTCGTTACCAATTCGATCAATATTAGGAGTGCGATATCCCATAACACCGCGGCTGTAAACACTAACATTAGTCTGTCCAATATCATCAGCCATAATTACTACGATATTGGGTTTAGTCGTATTTTGTGCAGGAGTCATATTTGGGATAACCATGAGAAAGCCTAGTAAAATCCAAAGTAACATTTTTTCGTTTGTTTTCATGATTTCTCCATTTAATTATAATTTGAATTTATCCGGACGATTTAAAAGTATAAAAACTTTATTTTATAAACTAAAGTTTTTAAAAAAATTCTAGTTTTATCAAAGATTTTTTAATATGATCGTATAACATAC
>JBDLIN010000356.1:0-3602 GCA_039714835.1 Bacteroidota bacterium
ATAATACTTGCCGACCTTGACGGAGATAATGAAATTGAGCTTATGTGGGACGATAATACCTCTGGCGCTATTTATCAAGGATATAATCATGATGGAACGGTGATGGATGGCTGGCCACTGGATACACAGTTTTACTCATTTTTTATAAATCCTTTTGTGACTGATGTAAATAATGATGGTATCACAGATATTTCAGGTGGTGGTTGCGATGTTAATGGAACTTGGGATAGTCCTACATATTTGTGGGATACCGGTGCTGATTATCATCCTGAATTGAGTGAGCTTCCTGTTTTTCAATACAATCTTCAACATACCGGGGTATATGTAACTCCGACAAGTGCAAATGTTCAAGATATTATAGTAGAAGATTCTATAAATATTTCTCCCAACCCATCTAATGGAGTGTTTAGTGTCAATATAGATCTAAAGCAAAATGATCAGGAAATTTTTGTTGACATTATTGATGTAAATGGGAAAATAATTCAGTCTTCGCCTATAATACTCAATAGCAATTCTTTTTATGAAATAAATATATCTGATCATGTGGAAGGTGTTTATTTTGTTAAAATAATGACTAATAATCAACTATATTTCCAAAAAATAATTAAACGATAAGAACAAAAAATTTAACCTTAAAAAAACAAACATGAAATTAAAAATTATAATTTACATTCTGACGAGTATATTATCAAGTTCAGTTTTCTTTGGTCAATCAGATTTGGTTGAGATACAAAAATTAATTGTCTCTGATATTAGTGAATTACACCTATTTGGTTTTGAAGTGGGTGTTTCCGGAGATTATGCTGTTTTGGGATCAGTTGGATATGATAACTTACAGGGTGCCGCTTACGTTTATAAGAGAAATGGAGAAACCTGGGAAGAAATTAAACAATTGACTGCTTCGGATGGTGCAGCAGAAAATCAGTTTGGATTAGCTGTTGCAATTGATGGGGATTATATTGTTGTTGGCTCTTATGATAACATGACTAACTACTACGGAGGAGCTTATGTTTTTCATAAAGACGAAGGTGGTGCGGATAACTGGGGAGAGGTCACAAAATTAACTTCACCCGAAGGTGGTTATGATGAATTTTTTTCAGAAACTGTAGCTATTTATGGTGATTTTATTGCTGTTGCGGCGAAAAACCAAAATCAAAGCACCGGGGCGATCTATATGTATCACAACAATGCCGGGGTTTGGGATTATCACAGTAAGTTAGTGGCTTCTGATGGTGATTCTTATGACAATTTTGGATTTTCAGTAGAAATATATGGTAATTACTTGATAACCGGAGCTTGGCTTGATGAAGAATTGGCTTTTGATGCCGGCTCGGCCTATATTTATAAATATGAAAATGATGTCTGGTTAGAACATAAAAAATTATTGGCTTTTGATGGAGCTGAAAGTGACTATTATGGTTGGGATGTGAGTATTTACGAAGATTTAATAGCTGTCAGTGCTACTTGGGACGACGACGGA
The DNA here is from genome assembly GCA_039714835.1 of Bacteroidota bacterium. Classification (GTDB taxonomy): domain Bacteria; phylum Bacteroidota; class Ignavibacteria; order Ignavibacteriales; family Melioribacteraceae; genus SZUA-22. The sequence continues at coordinate 1,481 of JBDLIN010000356.1, forward strand.
GGAGATTATACAGGATCTGTTTACCTCTATCAAAAGGATCAAGGGGGAGCTGATAATTGGGGTTTTATTAAAAAATTAACTGCTTTTGATACTAATAATGACGGAGATCAATTTGGTTTTAGTGTATCAATTAATGATACTTATGCTTTGTGCACTACACATGCTGATGATGACCATGGAAACAATTCCGGAGCAGCTTATCTTTTCGGCAGAAACACCGGTGGTGATGATAATTGGGGTTCAATTTCTAAATTAATTGCTTCCGATGCTGGTGAAGAAAAGTATTTTGGTCATGCATGTGATCTCGACGGAAATTATGCATTTATAGCTCCTCGACATCATGATGCAGATTGGGTCAATTTGACTGATCAAGCTGCTACTTATGTTTTTGCTCCTGAAAACTTGAGTATAGAAGAAAGCAAACTAATCAATGCCGTAGTTTTTCCAAATCCGGCTAATGATGTAGTCACTGTAAAAGGAGTTGATTTAAATGAAGTTAAAATCTTTGACATTCAAGGGAAAATATTATTCGAACAAGATTCTATAAATGAACAAATTGAAATTGATATTCTAAACTTTGAAAGTGGAACTTATTTAGTTAAAGTAGTATCAAATAACGGTTCTCTTGTAGAAAAACTCATTATATATTAAACTTTTGTTTATTAAAAAGCGGAGCTTGTTATTATTATAATCCGCATTATTTTTTTTATAGATCTCTTCGATTTGTAAAACATTTCACACTATAAATTGAAGAGATTATTTTTATAAATAAATCTTTCATTTTTTGTAACTTTATGTTCTAATAAATAATCGTTTACTAATACTAAAAAAAGCAAAAGATGAAAACAATACCCGAAATTACCTGGACAAAGGATGAATTTAAAGCTTATGTTTTACTTTTTGCTGCCAATTCTGATCTGAAAGAAAACCGTCAAGAACAAGAGTTTATTTTAAAGAGGATAAATAAAGATACTTATCATAAAATCCATTATGAATTTGACAACGACAATGATTTTCAGAGTATTCAAAAAATTTTAGCCGGAGTAGAGAAATTTGATTATTCACAAGATGAAATTGAATATCTAACTGGTGAAATCATGAAACTTTTACTCGCTGATAATAAGCTAGATACAATTGAGCAATGTGTGTTTATGATGCTTAAAAAGATTTTGAAAAAGTAGGTTTAACTAGATGTTTTTAAAAATGATTAATCTTCCCAAAAATCAGGTTTAATAACAGATGAAAAATAGGTGACATTGCCACACTCTGGTGTAACAAAAGTGTAAACAGGAATATAAATTATTCCTCCTTCATCGTCGATCTCTTGAATGTAAGTAATTTTAAATAATTCCCATGGTGGCGATGAAATTTCAAGTAAAGAGTGAATTATCCTTCTGTCATTTCGATCTCCGTCCCATATGTCGTTATCTCTAAAATCAAGTTCTGATTCTATCTCACAGTTATATGGATAATTTGGTTGATTCAAATCAAGATCATTATGGTTAAAATATATTCTTTTTTCTGTAACCGAAGATACTTCAAAGTAACCCACTACTTTTTCTTGTTTATTGTCAACTTCATAAATATTTCCTTTTATATATCCAGGTTGATTATTTATCAATAGATTTTGAATATTACCGAGATCTTTTAATTTTTTATAAAACTCATATGATCCTTGTGTTTGTGCGAATTGTTTAACCAAAATACTAAACCTACTACGAATTTTAATACTACCACCCTCTATAAAAAGAATTGGAAACCTTGATGTGCCATTACTTCCAGCATTAGCTGCTAATAATATGTTTTTTTGAGAGGGGACCGAGACATATCCTATATTTTTATCTTCATTGCAATCCGTAATAATCATTTCAAAATAACAATCTAGGTTATTTACATTGATGTTTGTTAACTCAATATTATAGACAATGTAATAGGGTGCAATAACTCTATATGTTTCTTCAAATTTATACCTAAAGTATTTTGGTTCTCCTTCGTCTTCTTTGATGTCAACATAAACCTGAGCACCTAATTCTCCATGTACTGTTTCCTTTTCTGCATATAAATTTTTAATGATTGCTTCAGGAGTTAAATACTCCTCTCTGGATTCATATTTCTTACTATC
>JBDLIN010000357.1:0-3599 GCA_039714835.1 Bacteroidota bacterium
TTGATGCTGGCATTAGGAAAAACAAATAACCTCCAAGAATTACATAAAATCTTTGAATGATGGAAAAGATAAAACCATGGATTGCTTCACTTATTCTCCTGCCGATAGGAATTTTTCTGATATTCAATAAAGGTGAGTTCATATTTATTTTAGATCATCTCAATTTGCTTTTTCATGAAGGTGGACACGGAGTATTTAGTTTGTTCGGGAAATTCATTTATACGCTAGGTGGAACTTTGATGCAGATCATTATTCCCTCTCTGTTTATTTTCTACTTTTATATCAATCATCAAAGAATTGGAATTCAGATATCACTAATTTATTTAGCGCAAAATTTAATGAATATTGGTGTTTATGCTTCTGATGCCAGTGCACAGAGACTACCATTGATAGGGAAAGGTACCTATCATGATTGGACTTATCTTTTGGGGAAAACTAATTTATTGCAATATGATCAAGTAATAGGAAATCTCTTTTATATCACAGCAATTATAATAATTATCTTCGCTCTTATTTTCCCATTGTTCATGAAAGATTATGAAGAAACTAACCTCAATCTGAAAATATAGTTTTATATTTAAATATTTACTGCCGTTCTAACAAACTCAATAGAAAAAAAACGATCCTGGAACTGCCCTCCAAGAACTGCATAAAATCTCTGAATTAAAGGACATAGCAGCTCATGATCTTGAAAATAGATAAAGTACTAAGCAGTTATATCCTTAAGTTTATAGACCATTTATTATTCTTTATTTGGATTGCTGGAACTAGTATTAATTTGAAATAATATTTCATTAGAATACTTTTTATCAAGCTTCATATTTCGTTGATAATTACCCCAACTTAAGTCGATGTAATCAATTTCATTGCTGGCAAAAAGTTGAATCTTATTTTCTAATTTTGCAATTCTGCAATTTGCATTACCATCACTTATAACCGACAATTCCTTAATACCATTCTTCAAAAGATCATATTCTTTTATATTTTCTTTTGTTGATTTAGCAATATTTGTAAGCTGTTCTTTCAATATTTCGTTTTCTGTTCCTTCATAGTAAAAGCTCTTACTATCATGGTTCCAATCTTTTGGAGGCTTTTCTCTATAGATCTTTTGTTGTTCAGCATATAGAACTTCTGTTCCTTTTTGACTTGAAAGGTGATCCTTTGGATAATGAGTCCAGTAAGAGTCTCTTTTCCATGATATTGAATTAAATACATCTTCAAATTCAAATTTAATTCCCATTTCACGAATAAATTCCTGCGGTACATTTTCAATCTGATATTGGATCAACATTTTTCCACTAGAGTTGATATTAATCTTAAATTCAGCGGGGATAGAGTTATCATAATCACCTTTTATTAATATTGATACCTCTCCGTCTGTCTGTTTATAATTAAAATCTTTCAATTGCCAGTTTTTACAATGATCATTTATTTGATGGTAGGAATACATAACCGGTTTTCCTTTTGACCGTAAATTGATATATGGTCCTAATAATGAAAAAGTACCAGATGATTTTTTAATTTCGCTTATAAGGCCTGTCTCTTTACTGAAAATTATTCGGGTATCATTTTCACAAACAAAGCTTAAAAACTCCTCACTCTCTTCAATGTGAATGACTTCTCCATTTTCTTTACTATTTCTAACTTCTTTTTCCGAATTTAATTTAATGTTATATATATCGATCAAATTGTCATAAGCATCAAAGAATTCAAGTTTAATAAGCTCTTCTGCTTCCCAATTCTCTACAGGAACTTCTAGAATTCCTTTTGAATGAGGTGCTATATCAGGGGAATTCAAAATTTTTGTTTGATCTCTTTGAGTTAATTTTATTCTTAATTCATTAAAGTTCGTATGGTCAAATCGATTATAAACCGGGATGGAAATTGTTTTATTCTCAGAATGATTTTCAAACTCTGTTTTTAAAAGTTTAACGGGGGAATATGCTTTTTTTGTATTCCAGAATTCCGGTTTTCTTCTACGCCATGTATCAATAATTCCCCATTCTCCATAGCCTATAGTGTTGCCTGAATACTCTGCTGGAATTACATGCTTATCAATTTTACCCCACCATTCATTAAATCCGGGCAATGATTCTGGCAGCATAAAGGTCTCATCTATCATACCCCAAATCGCTCCACCCAAACCGCCATCAGCATCAAAAGTCTTTTGCCACATACTATCAAGACTTCTTCCCCAAAAGTCTCTTATATTCGGATCTTCTTTTATAGTAAAATTATTATAACAAGCCACATGCGCCCATTCGTCAAAAATAACCGGCATTGAAGAGTATCCAAACTCTTTTGTTATTTTACCATGCTGATTCATACTACCCGATAATCCAGGATAATGCATACTTAGAATATCATAGGATTTAATACTATCAGGTACATTACCAGGATAACTAAAAATAGCTGGTCGTGTATCATCATTCTCTTTAACCCAATCGTATGACTTTTTGAAATTGGTCCCAAAGGAATTTTCATTACCAACAGACCACAAAATAATAGATGGATGGTTTTTATGATTACTTACCATTTCTTCAAGTTGAGATAGATATCGCATTTCGAAGTCATGACTATTTTCTGTTGCACCGGGACGATAGTCTTCTGTTCGATGGGAGCCAACGAAGCAAACCGCTGTTTCGTCTTCAACGTAAAGACCATATTCATCACATAACTGCAGAAAGTTCTCTGAAGGTGGATAATGAGATGTACGGATAAAGTTCATGTTAGCTTCTTTTGCCAAGATCACATCTTTCAATTCATATTCAGATGTAGAAACTCTACCGAGCATAGGATGAATATCATGACGACAAGCTCCCCGAAGTTTAACTTCCTTACCGTTTACGAATAATCTATTTTCATTTAATGTGATCTCCCGAAATCCTATCTTATAATTTTTCTGCCATAATAGTTTATTATTCTCTGAAAAAGAGATTATTAGACTGTATAGGTTTGGATGTTCAGCATCCCATTTTAGGGGATTGTTTATATGATTTATAATTTGGAAATCTTGTTCATTATTTAATGGAATAGTACTATTTTCAAGAATAATTTTATCATCATTATTATCAGTCAACGTTAATATAATCTCTGAGTTCTCTGAAGAATTTTTTGTTCTTCCAGAAATAATAAGTGTTGCATCTTGGAAATTTTCATCAAGATCGGTTTTTATTGTTATGTCCTCAGGATAATTGAGGGGCATTGCTACCAAACTTACACTACGTAGAATCCCGCCTATTTGATGTTTAGCATAACCACTGGCATAAGAGATTTCATCGTCTTTATCTGTTACTTCAACAGTAAGCAGTGCATCCTCACCCGCTGTAACAAATGGCGTTATGTCACATTCCCATCTAGTAAAACCACCTGAATGATCACGAATATAATTACCATTTATCCATACTCTTGCGTAACTATAAACACCTTCGAACTGAAGTATTACAATCTTTTCACTAAAGTCATCTGGAATATTAATCCATTTTTTATATACAAAAGGGATATCATGCTTTATTGGAAATCCTTGCATCATACATTCCCCTGGTACTTGTATATCCTTCCATTCCTTACTTAATTCATCTATTTTCCAAAACTCTTCA
>JBDLIN010000358.1:0-3597 GCA_039714835.1 Bacteroidota bacterium
GTAAATTTAATATTTCAAATTCTATTGAAGATAAATATTGTTCATTGTTTTGTGAATTGTTAAGTAAATATGTAGTGTAATCAAATTCAATTTCTTCATCCAGCATCAAGTCAAGGTTATCAAGATTTAATATCTGATCCGATGACAAATATTTTTCGATATCAATTGTATTAAAAATGGATTCATTTTCAATATATGGATTGAAAACCTCAAAATTTATCACCTGAACTGAAAAAATAACAAACAACGCTACGACAAAAGCATAAGCAAAGGAAGGTCTAAATTTTAATTTGTTAGAATCTTCCACTCTATCAATAATTGATAAAGGAAGTCTATTCAAGTAGTTTTTGTTAGGAAAAACCTTGTAGGCATCTTTCATAGAATCTAATTCATCCTTTAGCCTTTTCTTATAACTTTGCAGTTCTTCTGATTCTTCAATGTTCCTCGCTAATTCAGCATTTTCCATTGTTGAAGTAACCTCTGCAACTGATTTTAGAATTTTTTCTTTATCAATTTTCTTCATCGAACTTCTCTGTTATTTTTTTAATTGCATGAAAATAATTTGCTTTTAATCCCCCAACACTTTTCCCAGTAACTTCTGAAATCTCTTCATATGTCATACTTTCAAAGGTTTTCATTATAAATACTTCACGCTGTTTTGGCGGAAGTTTTTTTAGTAATTGTTCAACTTTATTTAATTTCTCAGATGTCTCAATATTATCGATTAGATTTTCCTTTGTTTGCACACTCTTTAAATCATCTGAATCCAACGAGAACATTCTTTTTAGTTTATTCCTACTCAATAAATTTAATGAACGTGTTTTTGTGATTTTATAAATCCATGTATATAAAGAAGAATTAAAATTAAAGTTTTTTAATTTTTTATACATAACAATAAGAACAGTTTGAGTAATCTCATCAGCATCAAAATGATTATTTAAAATACCGTAAGCATGCCAATAAATTCTTCTTGAGTATTTATCTGCAATTTTCTTGAAAGCATGCTCATCACCATTCAAAAAATCAGCTACTAACTGCCTGTCTTCTGTAAATTTATCCATATATAACTATTTCAATATCCTTTTGACAATAATAGATGTCTTAAGGTTTAAAAAATAAAAATAAATCTCTGAAATTTTTGTTTAAACCATTTTAGTTTTTGTAATGTCAAAGATTTACAAAACAAATTTATTGCAAATAAACATAAGGAGAATCGAAATGAAACGATTAATTATTTCATCATTATTAGTAACATTACTCTTAGGATCTACAATTTTATTAGCTCAATCCCGAAGGAATTTTGACAGAGGTCATAAAAATTTTGAAGGATCAAGAATTCAAGTATTGTTAAATTTGACTGATGAGCAATCAAATAAATTTAATGATATCAGATATAATCATCAGAAGTCTGTAATTGATATTCGAGCTGAGATACAGAAAAATCGGATAGAAGTAAGAAAAATGATGGCTGATAACAAAATTGATTCTGATAAACTTTTACAGCTTACAGAAACAAATAACGACATGCATGGAAAAATAAAAACCTCTAGAACTCAAATGTGGCTCGATATATATAATATTTTAAATGACGATCAAAAAGAGACTTGGACTAAACATTTTAATCGATTTGGACAGAGAAAAAATGGTAGAGGTTTTGGTAGAAATGATTGTATGGGAAGAGGTAAGCAAGGTTTTGGACGCAGAAACTTTGAAAGAATTGATCAGTAATCCCCCCACTCCAAAAAACGCTCTCATACGAGGGCGTTTTTTATAAATCCCCTTCCAAAGGTCTCAGTACAATTTCCTCAGGAACCATATTAGATTTCAATTTATAAATTTCATAGATGAGTTTTGCAATATCTCTTGGGGACATCATTCTATTAGCATTTTTCGCCAGACTATCTGCAGGCCAGATTGGTGTTCTTGTTGCTCCAGGAAGAATGTTTACAACTTTTATATTATCAGATCTTAATTCTTCCCTTAGTACATTCGCATACGCCAACAGTCCAGCTTTTGATGCAGAATAAGCACTACTATTCTCAAATGTCTTTCTTACAGCAACAGATAAGATATTAATTATAAGTCCGGCTCCTTTTTTCTTGTAATGCGGTAATACACTTTGAATTGTCGAAATAGATCCGAGTAGATTTGTTCTAATAATTTTATCCACTATTTTATCTGAATCTTTGGAAGCTTCGCTAAAAGATGTAATGCCAGCATTATTGATTAAACAGCAAATATTGAAGTTGTTAAATATTTTTTTAGCATTTGCTTTTACATCATCAGGTATGGAAATATCCAACGGGAAATAATGAAAATATTCATTATTGAATTCATCTTTCGATTTCTTTAATGAATCAATTTTCCTTGAAGAGGCTACTACGTTGACTTCATGATTAATAAATTCAAGTGCAATTGCCTTACCGATTCCTGAGCTTGCACCGGTAATCCACACTGCTGTCTTCTTCTCTTTCATAGTCAGTTAAATATTTTTTCTAGCAATAAGATTTAAAAATTCTAATCGGGTTTTTTCTGCTCTAAATGCTCCATGTACCGCACTTGTTGTGGTTATAGAATTTTGTTTCTGTACGCCTCGCATCATCATACACATATGATATCCTTCCGCAACAACAGCAACACCTTTCGGTTGAAGTTTTTCTTCTAGCACATCAGCAATTTGTTGAGTCATACGCTCTTGAATTTGCAATCTTCTTGCGTACATATCAACAATTCGAGGTATTTTACTCAATCCCATAACCTTACCGTCCGGAATATAGGCAACATGTATTTTACCATAAAATGGTAGTATATGATGTTCACAAAGGCTGTAAAAATCAATATCCTTTACAATCACCATTTCATCATATCTCTCATCGAATATAGCTGAATTAATTACTTTATCTATATCTTGTCTATAACCTTTAGTTAAAAATTCATAAGCTTCTGCAACTCTTTTTGGTGTTCTCACCAATCCTTCACGAGTTGGATCTTCACCAATTTCTTTTAAAATTATTTCTACATTTTCTGAAATTTTCTTTATATCCAAAATCTAAACTCCTTTATATTCAACGTAATTGTTTTCCGTTTCATATAGTTTAACGGAATACAATTTACCATCATCTATTTTATTTTCTAATAGTCCCCAAATTGCAACCACAATATTTTCCGCAGTGGGAATTATCCCTTGCATAAAATCAATATCGTAATTAAAATGATGATGATCAACTTTTGAAATTATATTTTCATGAATGATCTTTTTAAGTTTCTTCAGATCAATCACATATCCGGTTTTAGCGTTTATTTCTCCAGCGACCACTACTTCTAAAATATAATTATGACCATGGCCATATTCATTATTACATTTATCATAAACTTCTTTATTCTCTTCAGTTGTAAGAGATTCATTTACTAATTTATGTGATGCGCTAAAAACTTCGCGTCTTGTTACATATAACATTTGTTAACAAAGTTATTTTTTAATCTCTTGTATAATTTGATCAATATGGCCGGATACTTTAACTTTTCTATAGATCTTAATAATCTTGCCCTTCTTATCAATAATAAACGTAGATCTTTCAACACCCATGTACTTTCTGC
>JBDLIN010000359.1:0-3594 GCA_039714835.1 Bacteroidota bacterium
AAGATACATATCCAGGTTATCTTTTTGAGCATTTAATTCGATTATTTCTGTATTCAATGTTCTTTTCAATTGCATTACAATATCTTTCATTCTTGAAGTAGAGGAATCAATTTTGTTTAAATAGGAAAGTGATTGATTAAACGTATTCTCAACATCATCAAGCATCTGCCTTAGTTCATCATCGCTCCTATAGGGTAAATATTGATTGTTTTTATAATCAATATAGTTATTGTATAAGTATATTCCGTTATTATAAGTAGTAAAAGCTGAATCGTATATTTCTTGGGTTACTCGTGTGTAATGAGTTTCAATGTTAAACTCCAGATCATTAAGCTTTTCATAAGCTAAATAGTTTACAATGCCATTTTTTCTAATTCTGAGACTACTAGATATTTGTCGTTCAATTTTTGACTGTTTTTCATATGCTTTGATAGAATCAGCAAAATTGAAAAAGATTTTTAAATTTTCAGTCCTTGATTTCTTTGTGTTAAACTCTTGTTTTGTAATAGGATAATTCAATAATTGCCAAAGAGGATCGAATGGTATATGAGTTTTTATAAAATTTTCAGGTTTCGCATTGAAATAATTATTGTTTATTTCTTTTTCAAAATGAGAATCTTGAATATAACCGGATCCCCAGGTTGGATCATTAAGATACCAGGTTGAATCAATTAAAGAAGCACACCAGGAATGCGGATCACAACTAATACGTCTATTTTGTTTTGTATATCCTGTGATGACATATGTTTTTATACCAACTTTATTAGCAATATCCGTATATAACATTGCATAATCATGACATATCCCTTTTCGGGTTTTAAGAATTTTATATATACTGCTGGCAGGAATCTGTTCAATACTAAATGCATAAATGTTATCTGAATCATACTGAATATTTTCAGCAATCCAAGAAAAAATCGCTCTGCTCTTTTCATCTTGGGTAGAAAAATTTGAATTGATATAATCTGCAATTCTTTGAGTAGAAAAAGTTAATGAATCTGAGATTTGTAATGCAATTCTATCAATGTGAGAAAACTCTTTGCCCTTCTGAGCTTTTAATCCACAATAGAATCCTAAAAATAGAATTTGAAGAATTAGTATTCTGGCTTTAATCATTATTCAATTTTTTAGTTTGCACCCAACGGTCTGGGTATACTATCCCAATATCTTTTGACACGAGATTTATATAATTCAAATACATGCTAAAAGATATACTCATTAGAATGTTGGGGAAGATGGCAGTCCTAATTTAACGAAAATTAGTAATTCATTCTCCAGATAAATCTCTTTCAGGATAAACAGGTTTACAATCAAATACATCCATATAGAATTGTGCAAGTTTTTTCCAATCCCTGGCTATGATATTAATATGTGCAAATTATATCTGGTTCATGTTTTCGCCATTATGTCCGGTTAGGCACTAAACAAAGTTCCGATCCTGAGTGTGAAAGCTGTCTGTCTGTCCAGCTGCTAAAGTTAAGAGACAGTGTATTCATATCTAAGCTGTTTTTTGTACTTCAAAATCCAGCTTCCTTTTTAGTAGGCTTCGCCGCTTAATTAACCCTAAATCCTATCTTCTGGAGAAGATTTATAAACCTTGGTTCTTCACGCATATCCTTGAAGAAGGTACTCGAAAATGCATACAGATATATGATTGTCCCGGAACGTCTTTCATACGCCTGGTAAATCAGGTCCAGTGTTTTTTTGTATTCACCAAGCCCGGAATATATCATCGCCTGGTAAATCGGTTGGTCTGGTCTTTCCTGTATAAGACGGTTCAGGATTTCCTTTGCTTTACTGGTCGCCCCGCATTTGGCATAAACCCATCCCATTGAACCGACAGCACTTGTGTTCCAAACGTTTTCTGACATGGCCTTCCCAGCATAGTATAACGCCTTCGCAGTATCTGCTTTCATAATATACGCGTAAGCCAGATGTGCATTAGTATAGATGAAATTTGAATCCAACTTTAGCGTTTGGTTCAAATGATCAATAGACTTGTCATATTCTCCTTCGTAAAAAAAGATAGCTCCTAACCATAGATTGGTTATTGGAGTTACAGGATCAAGTTCGATCGCACGCTTTGCCATGACTTTACCTTCAGCAAACCTTCGCATCCATCTTAAATACTGTGCGTACAAGGCATATATCTCAGCACTATTGGGATTTAATTTGAGTGCTTTTCGGAAATCCTCATCAGGTCCGTAAAGATTCCATTCAAAAACGATCTTGAACAGGCCCAAAGCTGCATAGGCTTCACCAAGAGTTTCATCAAGCTCAATGGTTTTCATTATGGCATTTCTAACGTCATGGAAAACGCTATCGGAATGGATCCAGTTATACCTGACCATGAATTGATAGGAGGAAGCAGTATAGAAATAGGCAAGGGCAAATGTGGTATCGAGTTGAATGGCCCTCTTCAGGTGTCTCAAAGCTTCTTGAAAACCTTCAAGAGTGTGCTGATTATCGTAGAAATACTTACCCACCAGAAATTCATTATATGCCTCCATGTTCCCGGTTGGTATTTTTTCTATTCTGACCTTCTCTTCGGGGGAGATGATCGCTTTTATTTCCCCGGCCACCAGCTGGGCGATTTCGCTTTGAATATCAAAAATATCTTCCAGGTCCCTGTCGTAGGATCTGGACCAGAGGTGAATCCCGGTTTTGCCATTTATTAACTGTACGGTTAGACGGATTTTATCGCCGTATCTCTGACCGCTGCCTTCCAGGATGTAGCTTACGCTCAATTCCCTGGCCACCTCAGTCACCAGTTTTTGCCCCCCCCTGTACTTTTCAGAAGAAGTGCGTGCTATAACTTTGAGATCATGAATCCTGCAAAGGTTGTCCAGGATTGCATCCATGGTACCATTGATGAAATACTGATTGGCCTCATCCGGGCTGTCATTGATAAAGGGTAGGACAGCAATGGACTTTGAAAGGGATTCGTCGATCCTGGCAGCATTCTTCCCCTTAAAGATGTTGAATGCAATTAGCCCCATTATGATAACCACACTCACATAGGTTGCGAACCTCCATGAACTTGATACAGCAGTTTTTTCGTCCTTTTGTAACTCTATTGCAGGTTTGGTCTTCTCAATCCCTTCAGGAGTAATGTCATAGATCCATGAAATAGCAAAGGTAATTACGGCTCCCAGAATCAGAAGATAAAGCACCAGGTCAATGGTCCAGTCAGGTAGTCCCCACCTGGGAAATATTATTGTAGAGGCTTCAAAAATAACATACGCTGTTCCTGCATAGATAGCCAACAATCGATGAACATTCCGCCTTTTTAGCTCCTGCCAGAATTGGGATAGTTTGTTGGGCATTGGGATAGGGTTGGTTGCTGCAAGTTATGACCTTCTGATATAAGAGTCAAATGAGTGCCTCTGAGCATACTCCTAATCTATTTTCACTTTTTCTATCCAACTATTTAAGGGGCTAATATAGCCTTGTGTCAGATTAATTTCATTAACAAGAGAACAGTCTGTTCTTTGTATAGAATATTTTACCATACTCGCACTCTGAAAAAGCGTAAGATCTTTAATAATAAAAAAACAAGTAAGCCGTTGCAACTAATATCAAGACTTTATCAGT
>JBDLIN010000360.1:0-3565 GCA_039714835.1 Bacteroidota bacterium
ATGTATTATACTGAAAAGAATCCATGGACAGGAGAAAAAATATTTGTTGAGAAAGATCCTCAAAGAAAACAGCGACAGAAAGATATTGTGGTTGAAAAAGCAGAGAAATTTAAGGTTAAGAAAAAAGGCAAATTTTCCAGAGAGAAACGATTTCGAAAAAGATGACAGTATAAGATTAATCACAAAATTACTTTCAAACAAAACCCCAGTAAAAACTGGGGTTTCATCTTTCATATTTTAGAAATTATATCTAACAGACACAGTTCGAATCAATACCTACTACCAAATTACAATCCACTAATATCGGCTAGAGTAAAATGCAATGTAGGGATTTTCCAAGAAGAGTAAGGATATGGATCGTTTCCAACATTCACAATCTGATTCCAAAATTCATTGGCGTTTCCAGTTAAGTTTAATTCGTTTACTGGTTTCACTATTTCACCATTTTCAACAAGTTGCCCAACTAACCCAAATGAAAAATCACCAGTTGTGGAGTTAGAATTACCACCTATAAATCCGGTTACAAAAATTCCCTTTTTTATTTCTTTAATAATCTCTTCAAATCCTTTATCACCATATTCAAACAGAATATTGGTTGGAGAAGAACAATTTGGTTCCATTCCCAACTTCTTACCATAATATGCATCAACATAGTAATGATTCAATATACCCTTTTCTATTACAACCTTTTTCCGAGCAGCAATACCATCACCATCGTACAGTTTTGAACCAAATGCTTTTTTAACAAACGGATCATCTATAACTGTCAATTTATCTGAAGCTATTTTTTTACCTATCATACCTTCAAGGTAAGAACTTTTTTGCTGTAAAGCTCTCGCACTTAGGGGCCTATTAAACATTCCTACCAATCTCCCACCAGCACGATTTTCTACGATGATATCATACTTGCCGGATTCTATTTTTGATTGACCGATTTTTCTTAATGCACGAGAAGCAGCTTCTTTACCTATTATTTCAGGACTTGGAATTCCATTGAAAAAACGAGATCCACCCCAATACCAATCTTCAGGTCTACCTCCATTATCATCTTTAACTGTCACAGATGAACCGGCCCAAAATGATGTTGTTGCACGTTCACCAACAAATCCATTGCTATGAACCTGAACAGACTCATTATAACTATCGTTATACCCACATTCAGCAGAAATAATTTTATCACTCTTGCTTAATGTAGCTTCTTCGATATCTTGAGCTATCTTTTTTCGTTGATCTGAAGTTACATTTTCATAATTGTTATCAACTAATTGTAGATCAACTGATAAATCAATAGGATAATACTTTGGATCAGGTAATTTTCTAAATTCATCTTCACTCAAATATTTTGTAGCAGATACAGCTTCCTCAATGAATTTTTCGAGGGCATCTGTACGCATATCACTTGTTGAGTGCCCCGAATATCTATTATTAGCATAAATATTAAGTGAAAGAGAATTTGAGGTTGATTCTTTTAGGTTCTCTAATTTCCTATCACGAAATTTTATTTCAATATCACGACCATTTCGTATGGATACCTTAGCATCGTCTGCTCCTTTTTCTTTTGCAAACTTTATTGCCCATTCGGCTAAGGCTAATCTTTCTTTACTATTCATTCTATTTCCTCTTTAATTTCAAGCAAATTATTTAGTTATTCAAACAAGATTTCAGATTGCAAAAAGTTTAACCGTTAACACCACCAACTGTTATGCTAGAAACTCGAACGGTTGGAAGTCCCATGGATACCGGCACTCTTTGTCCATTTTTCCCACAAGTCCAACCCCCTTCTGCCATTTTAAAGTCATTGGCAACCATGTCGACTCTGCTCAATACTTCTGGACCATTACCAATAATATTTATATCCTTAATAGGCTTTGTTATTTTGCCATCATCAACTAAATAACCGGATTTAACATAGAATGTAAAATCTCCGGCTCCAATAAATACTTGACCATTTGTAAAAGTTTCAGCCAAAATTCCTTTTTTAACTGACTTAACAATTTCTTCTCTTTCGTGTGGACCATTTTCCATGTATGTATTACGCATACGCGGCAATACTGGATGACGGAATGATTGTCGACGTCCGCTACCTGTTTCTTTTACACCATAATGTTTGGCACTAATTTTATCATGTAAATAACTTGTTAAAATACCATTTTGAACAAGTGCAGTTCTTTGTGATTCATTCCCTTCATCATCAACATTTATTGAACCACGAATATTTGGATTAGTACCATCATCGATAATTGTAACAAATTTTTCTGCTACTGGTTTCCCAATTTTATCGGAGAAGATGGAAACTTCTTTACGGTTAAAATCAGCCTCCATACCATGGCCAATTGCTTCGTGCAATAAAATACCACTGCTGCCAGCTGCTAATATTACAGGCATTTCACCGGCTGCTGGTTTTACAGCTTCAAATAATTTTACAGTTCTTGAAACAGCTTCATTTGCTAATCGTTCAATTGTTGCCGGAGTGAAAAACTCAATTCCTCTTCTGCCATTCAAATCAAATCGGTTTGATTCTTTTTTACCATCTTGTTCAGCATTACACGAAACCGCAATACTGCCCATCGGCTGATAGTCACAAGCAATTTTTCCCTCTGATGTAACAAGCATAATGTAAGCTGATGAATCGTTAAACCAAATATTTGATTTGATGATTCTGCTATCTTTGGCAAAAACTTTTTCATTGATTTGCTGTAAGTAAGGGATTTTTTGATCGATTTTAATATCTTCCCATGATGTTTTAATAGGATAGTAATTTGGAGTTTCAACCAAACTGAATTTTACCGGATCTACCTTTTTACTTGTATTGGCAATATTTGCGGCAGTCGATGCAGCTAGTTTCATTGCTTTAAGAGTTATTTCTTCTGTGAATGAGTAGCCTGTTTGATCACCTTTTAATACTCTAATACCAACACCAAAACTGATGTTACTGTAAGCCCTGTTCACGCTTCCATCTTCAAGCCCAATATAATTACCTATTGTGTGTTGGAAATAAAGATCGCAATAATCACCACCTTTGGATAGTGCGGATTGCATCACTTCTCTTAAAATTTCTTCAGTTACACCAAAGTGATTAAGATATTCGTTTAGCTTCATATTAGCTGCTTCAGGAGCGTTAAAAGCTTTTAAAGGATTAGCTTTTAAAAAGGAAGGGATAAATGCAGTGGCAGCAAATCCCATTGCACTTCTTTCTAAGAACTTTCTACGTGAGATATTGGACCTCATAGATTCTCCTTTTATTAAGTTTATAAATAATTTATTTAAGGGAAGTTAAAAATTCCCTAGTTATGATTTAGATGAATTTACGGTCTAAAAGTTCTATATAAAATATGGATTTTTAAGAATAAATTGAAGTGAATAAATATTTTAATCAATTGATTTTAAATGAAATATTAACTCTTGCTTTCAGTTGTAGATTGAAGTAATTCACATTAAGGATCATTCTATCACTTCTTTTTGTTTTAACAAATTCCTATATTTTTATATTAAAATATTGGAGAATTAAAATGACTACAAAGAAAGATTTCCTCAAAGAAATTGTTAAGCATATAGATATTAAAGA
>JBDLIN010000361.1:0-3553 GCA_039714835.1 Bacteroidota bacterium
GGGCTTTCGCGGTTTGGCGGTGGTGCCACCAGCCCCCGGTGATTTGAAGCATGATCGGGCAGAAATCTTGACGTAAATGTTTATCAACGAGACGGTCATGAATCCGTCAACTTGCATTTGGAAATCTAAAAATTCCGAATCTTGTTGATGGTTTGTAGATTGCTGATGCTTATGTATTTGATTACGAGAATGTCATATAGTCGTAGATGCGAGAAAACTCCGTCAACGGAACCGTCAGCAGGCGAAGAACATAACCTATGTTATATCATTAGGCTCTAATAATACAGGTTCAAATCTCAACAATACCTGATAAATTTCAGTTTTTTTTCCCTTCCTGATTTTGTATTTCTTTAGCATATTAGGGCTTTTCCTTATAAAGGAATAATAGTCAATTGGAATATTGAACAGTTCAACACATTTTCTCAAGGCACTTTTTATATTTCTTTTATTCATTTTACTATTATCGCTTTCATGTATTACATGATAGAATGACGGCCAGAATCCATTTTATTTCTTAAAATTAATTCTATTCTTTGGTATTATCTTTACTTATTTCCAGCAGTACACTTCTCAACTTATCTACATTTTGTTCGTTTATTAATTGGGTCTGCTTATAAAAACCTACATTTAAAAGTCCTTGATTTACTTCATACAATAGAGTCCCTCCTATCCTTTGATCTTGCTCAATTGTATTTAAAAAATTATAATTTATTCCATCACCTTGTGTAAAGTAATTATGTACCCACACACGCTTCCCTCTATTACTGGCATAACTTTTAATGCTATCTGCCATCAAGGGCCGGTAATCGCCATGATAATAATCTTTAATAGTTACTTCATCGGCCAAATCAACTGTCTTTTTCCAATCAAGTAAAATTTTTGGCATAGCCCAGAATCCCAGCTCATTAAAATCATCGCTTAAGACAGGCTGCTCATTAGCATGACGCAAATGAACCTGCATTTTTTTTCCTGATGAGTGTATAATACCTGCTGCTTTTTCAAGAAATGATAAAAAGAATTCACCTCTGATTTTCATTATCTTGAACGGTTCTGCTTCTTCCTTGAGAATATCAACCCCGTATTTTTTCTTGTAACGTTTTACGATGGGCTCATTGTATCCATAATTAACGTAATCGATTACCATGCCCGAATGATTTTGAAGCCGAAAATCGATCCCGTCGAATCCCATTTTCATAACACGGCTGACTTGTTCTAACCAGTATTCGTGTACTTCCGGATAAGCTTCACAGGGTGTTCCTCCCATATATTGGCGTTTCCCTTTTGCAATACCATACAGCGGACTGCTAACCCAACCGTCTCCCCAATGACCTGTTCCCTGAAATTCAAATTCAAATCCCCAATTCATAAAAACTTTAGCCGCCTTTTTTCCTTTTATTGGCTTTGTTTCCAATCCCCATTCTCTTGCTTCCGGAGATTTTTTCGCTTCCCCCGGACTTAACGGACTTCTCACATGTATTCCCGTTAATATTGGTATCTCTCCCGACTCAGTAAACGCTCGTATCATAGAATAAGGGATGGTGTATAAATTATCATGTCGATCAAGAGTTATAGCCAAATACCGAACCTTTTCCGAGAGTTTAAAGTTTTTTATTGTTAATATCAGAAAACGTTTTAGAGTATCAGATAATAAAAAACCATTCGCATCTTTTACCTGGCGATATTCAAATTTTGATGTAATTTCAATTCTATCATCATATTTATTATACTTACCATTGTCCTCACTATACCAAAATGTTATTTCAGGGATTTGAATTTCCGAATCACTCATTCCATTAAATTCAAAATATCTTTCATATGAAATTTTTTGCCTGAAAGAGTCGAGGCAAAATGCAACTTCTAACGATTTTATTGGTTCATCTAGTCTATTTAGAATAGAATCATGATAAGACTTTCTTTTTACTCTTAATTCAGGATTGCTGGAAATTAAATTATCAAAATGAATGTGTTGTCCTCCAATAGTCTCTATCTGTTTTTTGCTTTGTGGCGCGCTGGCTCCATGCGGAATTGTAAATCCTGTTCCTGATTCATAGGGTTTTATAATTGCCCAGGCCTCTATTCCCAGCTTTTGTGCTTCGCATAAATAGACATAATTTGGGTCTCCAAGCGCTATTATCGATTCCCGCGTATAATTTCCTGTACCCTTGTCAGGTGGCATAATCGAAATTGTTGGATCAGAAAAAGCAGGATATCCGGGTTGGCAAAGCACAAAATAAACCCTGCTAAAACCTAATTGCTTCAATACAGTCATTTCTTCACGAACTCTTTTATAATCGTGAAAACCTCTTAATTGAGGCTGAATATCAACAACAGGTGCAAACATTTTACCTCCTGTTGTTGGTATTGGTAGTTCCTGTAGTGTAATTTGTGAACCATTAAAAGCAATTGAATTATTCGTAGTTTGGGCATTTAGCGACCCAACAAAAATTGACAATAAGAATATTAAGAATGTTGTTATTTTCATGACTATTTCATATGTTAAATGAAGTTGCACTTTAAAGTGCTATTTTATTTATTTGCTTTTATTGCATCATCCCAATTGTCTGTTCTGAAAGAAGAAGCAGGCAACAAACTGGTATCAAAAAGTGTCCCTTTAATCCAGTTACGCCAGGCATAGCGAACCGCTACCGGTTTTGAAACTTTATCACTTTTTACAAATACAATTTCGGCACGAAATTTAATATAAGCCTCAGCAGGATAGAATACTTTATCTTCGCCGGCAATTTCAAATCCTTCTAACCCTTCGTATGCATACAAACCATTTTCTGCATTATCAAACTTCAAAAATATTCCACCTTTTTTTACTTCATGAGATTTATATTCCGGACCTAAACAATCTATAGCACTAATCCCATAGGTTTTATTTAAGGCATTATATAGCAATCTTTCTGCAACTTCTTTTTTCTTTGGAGGATGAATACTATATTCATCACCAATATCCATGGTTACAACCATACCTGAATTAGGAATCAAATCCAGACATTGCATCTGGGCTTCCCGGATAAAAGAAGAATTACTTACCTTATCGTAAACATCATTATTCCCATACAAATAAGGAGCAATCTGCAAATAATAGAAAGGGAAATCACCTATTTCCCATCGGGTACGCCAATCTTTCACCATAGCAGGAAACAGTTCTTTGTATTTCCCCGGTTCATCTCTATTTGACTCTCCCTGATACTGTTTAAAATCTAATACTACTGGACAGATTTACCTTTAAAGTTAAGAGATAGTTTTCACATTTAGAAATTATAAAACTTTGTTGATTATGATGAACTGAAGAGCAGTCAACCAACCTCTACAATAATTGAATAAAACTCTTCTTCATTCGTCATTGAACACGAATGAAAAATCCATCAACACTCCCATCACCATAAAATGCAAAGCCCCCTCAGATACTTGATCTTCGGGGGCTTTCGCGGTTTGGCGGTGGTGCCACCAGCCCCCAATGATTTGATGCATGATCCAGTGTTATCTCTGGTTCAATATTGAACGAATTGAGTTCTCTGCCGGAAAAAATTAATTCCAGCTCAAT
>JBDLIN010000362.1:0-3537 GCA_039714835.1 Bacteroidota bacterium
ATATTTTACATACACTCAAAACACCGTTTTCATCAAGCTTTTTTTCCTCTACCCTAATTACTATATACGATATAGTAACAGCCATTACAACTATTAAAACAAGCCATTTATTTTCTTTTCCACTTTTTTCCATCACATTCTAGCTATTTGGGATTACTCTATACATATCAACCATAGTCTTGTCTTGAGGTGTAATATTTATTTCCCATTTTACTACTGCGAAACTTAAAAAGTATATTCCTTCGGGCTTATGAAATTTATAGTTTCTACTCATTTGGTTCTTAGTTATTCTTTTTTAGTTTGCTTGCTTTTACCGCGCTATACAATCGCGCGGTAGCGGGGAAGTTAAGTTACTATTCTTGATAACAACCTTCGTATTGGTTCTAATAAACCATTATTACTATTCCACTCAGCACCTGCCCACCTTTTATCTTTTCTTAAAGCATCTTTATTTAAATCAACTATAATTGATAATTCATTTATTATTTCTGTTAAATCAATATCCAAGTTAATACTAGCTTTATTTATAAAATAAGAACACCAAAAAACATGATTTGCTACTGAATATATCCCCAATATTTTATCTTTTTTATAAAAAAATAATTCATGCAAGGCATTAAAAAAAATATCTTTAAATTTTTTAGGGTTCTCCTTTATATATGGTATTATTTCAGATTCCCAGCAAAATAAATAATCATTAGGTTCACCCATATCATTTCTTCCGATACACTTATAACCTTTTTCTCCTAAAAGAAACATTGAAAGTTCCTTCCTTTTTATAGCTTCTTGCAACTTCTTCATATAATTTAATCAAATGGGGTATAGTTAGATAAATTTTCAATGCTATTGTTATGAGTTATTATAACATCATTCAAAACAGCTTCATTATAGCTTCCTGACGTTTTCCCTCCAGGTATCCATAATTCATTCACACCACCTTCATTACCTGATGGTATTTTCACAACAGGAGATTCAATCTCATAAACAAATATTTCCTTATTCTTCAACGAGCCTCTTTTATAACCTAGGGCATCTTCCAAGAAATCTGTATTTTTTGTTGCTTTATATTTAGTTATAATTTTTTCCATGTCGGATTTTAATAAAACAAACTTTTTTGGATTAAAAATTTTATAGAGTGGATTTGCAATATCTTCAAGTGTAAATATAAACGCAGCCCCTTCATCAAACTTTTTTAAATGATTTTGTATATAATCAGCATTTAAATATTTTTCAGGTAATGGCTTTCCTTTTGCATCTAATTTACACATTTGATACATCACATCATTTTTTTGGTTTGTTTTATCTCTTTATTAAATATTTTATTTCATTACTCTTCAATACATCTACCTACGCCGGCGCGGATTTGTAATCCGTGCCTTGCACAATTATTATTCTACTACAATTACATCCAATAAGCCCTTTTCTCCGGCATAATCTGCAGCACTGCTTAAAAATAATATTCAGCTCTAAAAACTATCTTCAGTATTATGTAATTTGTATCTTATGTTCATTTGCTAATCTTTTTTTATATAATGTTCAATCTTTTATGAAACATTACTCTTTGCTTTGGCACAGTATTGATTGCAAATCCACGTCAGCAAAAGAATTACTGAGACTGGCTAGACTTACTACTCAATATTGATGTTAATCCTAATAACTTCAATTTCTTCCATTTCAATACTTTTAGGATTAATTTCTTCGCGTGAGATAAGTTCTATTTTAAATATACCTTTGTGTTTTATTGGCTCAAAAAGAGTCAAGAAAATATTGTCGCGAGAAGTCTGGTCAATAGATCCCTTATATACCATTTCTTCACTTAAAAATCTTAAGAACCCCAAAGTATCGGTAAGTTTGTAAAATTTTAAAGTATAACCTCTAGAATCATTCATTACTGTTAATGATTGTGCAAATTCATTTTTTAATTTATTAATAAACATTGGCATTTTATCAATGTCAATACTTTCAACAGAGATTAAACTAATAACTTTTTTTAACCCTTGTAAATCAACAGCTTGATTAAAACTATCTATAAATTCCTTAAATGACTTCATATTTTTTCTACTAAAATTAGGTTTTTCATACCTTTTGCATCTAATTTACACATTTGATACATCACATCATTTTTTTGGTTTGTTTTATCTCTTTATTAAATATTTTTTTTTCATTACTCTTCAATACATCTACCTACGCCGGCTCGGATTTGTAATCCGTGCCTTGCACAATCATCATTTTACTACAATTACATCCAATAAGCCCTTCTCTTCTTGACAATATTCAAGACTATCTAATAAAATATCTTTGTATTCATTTCTGGTAAAAACATCTATCCATTCTACTACTGCAAAACTTACAAAGTATATTCCTTCGGGGTTATGAAATTTATAGTTTCTACTCATTTAATTCTTAGTTATTCTTTTTTAGTTTGCTTGCTTTTACCGCGCGATACAATCGCGCGGTAGCGGGGGTAGATTTTTTTCATAGGTTAGTTTTCCTTATTTTTTTGGTTTATTTATCTCTTTATTAAATATTTTTTACACCCTCGAAAATCTCATTAAAGCTGCAAAACTGAAGGCAATATAAATGCTATAGCTTTATTCCTAAAAATCTTCTCCGGGATAAATCCTCTAAATCTATCATTACAACATAATGCTGTGATTTCCCATATTTAATTTCATCAATCTTTCCTCTGATGGACATAATAAAACGTGTAGCATCATATTGACGTATATCGTAAACGCATTTTCCACTACTTTTCATTGAGAGCTTAACGTAGTACTTTTTTTCATCTAAGTAATATTCTATCCTATGCTCTCTTTGGGGTAACCTTTTTGATAACAAGGATGTCTTTTCTATAGGGAAAGAAACAAGGTTAACAGACAAAACACGAGAGCTATCAACAAGGACTACTTTATTTTTCCAAAAATTTGGGGTTGATTTAATAGCTATCAAAGAACTCTTAAATTGTGTAGTATCAAAACTGGAACTATCTACTATTTCTCCATATTCGTTTAATTCACTGCACTTCTGATTACTTTTGGATTGCACAAAGATTGATTCTCCATTTACCCAAATAAAATAACGATAAAGAGAACCTGCCCATTCTCCTTGTTTTGGGTCATCTTTATCATGATAGGCCCAATCATAATATTCAGGAGGGCAGACACGATTTTCACACGCAGTAAAAAATAAAATTGCAAATATGAACATTAAGAGTATTGACCGCATAATTACTTTAATTTATCTTTTAATATTTGATAAGTATGTTCATATGCTGCACCTCTAGCATATTCATAATAGTTGCACAATGCAGCTTTATCGGGTTTATCCGCACCCTTTCCACTATCAGGTGAATCAAGAGCAATGTCATCATGAAATGGTCTTGGTAAATCCATTTTTCTTTGATTTAATCTATCCATCATTAACTCCAGTGTCCATGCCCCGTGAAATATATCGCCTGAACTCTGCCCCAAACCTACATAGCCTTTACCATCTATTGAAAATGCCACTCCGTTGTAACGTGCTGTTCCCGGAAATGAA
>JBDLIN010000363.1:0-3531 GCA_039714835.1 Bacteroidota bacterium
GACACAGGCTTAAACTTGACACGCATTGCTCAAAGAGCTAATTTTGACAAACAGATTGATATTTAAATATTTAACCTCAACTAAATCCAGACCAAAATGAAAACCAGTTTTCGCCTCTTATCAATTACTAGTTCTATCGTTTTAGCTATAGCTATACTAAGTTGCACAACTCAACCACCCGTTGAAGAAGAAGAGAAATATTCTTTAGAAGGTGTTTGGAAACTTGTATCAGGTGAATGGACCATCCAGGATACCTTAATCACATTTCCAGGTTCTGAAATGCAGGATTTAAAATCTATCAAATACTTGGGCAAAATCAATTGGGCTAACGTTGCACAGGATACTACAATGGATATGCATTGGGCTCATGCAGGAATTTATAGGGTTACTGAAGATACCTATGTGGAACATTTTGAAATTCATAATAACACTGAATCAATAGGAGATTCGGCAGTTTTTAAGTACACACTTGATGGAGATAAATGGACCATATCATCTGATTGGTTGAAAGAAGAATGGAAAAGGATTGAATAAGCGCACACTTTGTGACAACCAGGGGACAAAAAAGAAGCCCCAATTAAATGATTGAGGCTCGTATAAATCTGTGGGTATTTCTTAAACCTTAAGAAATCCATTCGCTTATCTGCTCCATGATGACGGTGGCAATCTCCAGCTTGTTCTTCTTATGGTAATCCATCATCTCCTGGTGGAGCTTGCCGGGTTTTTCAAGGGAATTGATCTTGTCGATGGTGGTGTAAGCTTCCACCCGTAGAATGCGTTGATCAAATACAGGATATTGATCAGTGGTCCAATCATCATTGCCTGCCTCCAGCTAATTACTCCTACATAAACTATACAGAATATTATTGTAGCGAAGCCTGACAGCAGTATAGCAGTATAGCGAAGCCATTTTTGTAGGATTGTATCGGTCCAGTAAAGGTGAAACAAGCCGCTTAGCAAAACTATATTCCCAAAAATAAATATGACGACAGCAATTTGATTTGCCATGTCGGCAATTTCAATTGAGGTATTATGATAAGCTCCAAGCATTAAAGGATAGGTCATTAATAATATGATCTGACCTACAGAGATCCATGGCCAGCTTGCTTTTTTTAGATTGAAGGCAAAAGATACAGCTCCAATAGTGATCATAGTCATAAATAGAAATTCCAGTTTCCAATGGGCACTATATATGATCCAATTATCATTTATGTAACCTATCCTTTCTGCAAAATCAGAAGGAGCTTTGCTGGAGAGTATAACATAGATTATTATTGGGATGTTAAGTAGCAGAGAACCAAAGGACCACAAGATTTTCGCAAGTTTCATTTCTTAATATAGTGATTGAATTCAAAAATATGTTTTTAGGTTATTCTCATATTATCACTTAATCAGGTTTAACAGATTTTTAACTTTTTCTTCTTAAAACCGTTGAGGTTGTTGGCTAGTTTCCCAGGCTTTTCAACTGCCTTAAGCTTTTCAATAGTGTCAAAACCAATGGCCCTTAAAGGCTCTACCTACTCCTCCGGTATCGATATTCTGTATGGAGAACACATTAACAAGTATTACATAATCATCTCTTAATACTAATAATTATGTCTGAGGTTTATAAATTCTCAATGATTCCTGAAGAATCAATTCTAAGTAGGATTTTTTTCATAAGGGGAAAGAAGGTTATAATAGACCGTGATTTGGCTGGGCTGTATGGAGTTGAGACCAAATCTTTGAAAAGACAAGTAAGGAGGAACGCACTTCGTTTTCCTGAGGATTTTATGTTTGAGTTAACAGATGAAGAATTCAATAATTGGAGGAGCCAATTTGTCACCTCCAATGAAGACAAAACAGGTTTAAGGTATAAACCATTTGCTTTTAGTGAGGAGGTTGTTGCTCAGTTTAACCAGAATTTGCACCTACACCCATCCCATCTGGTAACATAAACCAATAAAAGCTATTATAATTGTTTGTACTATTCCAATAATAATCAAAACGGCTACCATAGTTTTATGTGAATGGATTGAACCGGCTACGCTGTGCTCTAATGAATTGCTATTCCATTTAATAGATCTTAGTTCTTTTGTTGTTTTACCTTTCAATCCATTAAATATACTGCTAAGAGATTGATCGCTTTTCAGTTTCTTTCGCTTATTAGAGTAAAATAGAAAGTACAGCAATGCTACCAGGAATAAAGGCGTTATTATTATACTAATTAAAGAGAGCAACATAATATTTTTTGCGTCCCTTGTGTTACGGCTGAGTTCATTTTCCAAATTAACTGAAACTGGGTCCATATTTAATCTCCTTTCATCAATTGTTATTGATTTCCCTATACAAATTACAATAAATATTCCACTAGCGGCATATCCCACTCACCTCTTCGCACAATCCCAGGATGTGGCCTATCCCAGCTCTATGATGCAATCAAAACCTTAATTGAAATGATTGTGAAGATTCTTGTCGATAATTCGGGAACCGGTTACATTAACTGTTAGAAACCTTTATAAGTAATAGTTTGACAGATCTGCACAAATATTCTGATATAACTGAAAAAATTGATCATGCTGGCAGATCCAGCTTATTTTTCTTCTTGTAACCATTCAAGTCGTTGGCCAGCTTTTCCAAATGCTCTTTGATTTAGGTGTAAGAGAGAATCGATGAAAGTCTACCTGTCGAACTTAAAAGTTTCCAGTTTTATATCGTCCATTCCAACCTTATCGAAAGGATATTCCAAATGATCCTGAATATTGAAAAGGGAGATTAATATGAATTCTGTAAATAACACCGTGAAAAATGCGAACCATTTAGATGTATCCATTCCCACATGGTAGATGATGGTTGGAACATAAATAAACGGAAAAATATAAATGGAATATTCACAATAGGCTTTAAGGCTTATTATTGTACGATGTACATGAATGGCATGCAGGTTTTCTATTGATTCATGCAAATCATTCAGGAAACGGAATATTCTGACTTTATATCTTACTGGAATTAATTCATCCTTATCTGTAATGAAATTGAAAACTTTTTGAACTCTATCATCAATATTTTTTGTGTCGTATTCACTTCTACCAAGATGTACTGTTAATTCATTGCTGATTTCCAATAGAATATTTGTCATTTCCCTTTTATCATCTTCAGTAAGTTTGGGAGAGTTCTTGAAATAATAGTTCAGTGTTAAAAGAGCACTTCTAAACTGACTTAAATACTCCAGGGCTCTTTCTCTGCGCATAAAGGAACCCCGAATATTGAAAACCAATGGGAAAATGATTGCAATACTTACAAGTGTTAAGTCAATGTTGTAAGAGAATTTAAATATATAAGATATCACTAAGGTTACGAGGGCAATTACCAATGCAATTAAAGTCCTGAAATTTAAAACTACTAGATATTTATTCATTTGATTTAGGTTTAGTGATTCTCAAGTTACAATCTCAAATTCCGGAAATCAAGAACTTTTTTAAAGACAGGAGTTTTAATGTTGAATAACAGTGTCCATATCCGTGACAAAAAAAGCCCCAACCAAACGGTTGA
>JBDLIN010000364.1:0-3525 GCA_039714835.1 Bacteroidota bacterium
AGTGGTCTATGACGTCCAGTAAGCTTACATTTTATATTATTTGGTTTCGTTTAATTTATCAGAAAGATATTGGAGCGCAACGACAAACCTTGGCCCTGGTCTAAAAAACAGATCAGGATCAACTGAAATAATATTTTTCTCTTTTATAGCTGTAATATTTTTCCATTCCGAATAAGCTTGATTTATATCCAACACAATATCTTTTTGCATAAATGAATGTACTATATATTCGGGATTCTGTTTAAGTATCTCCTCACGACTATACAAAGGATAATTTACATGGGAATTTTGAGCTATATTTTTTAATCCGCAGAAATTTAAAAATTCATTAACAAAAGTTTTACCGCTTGCAAGCATTATTGGTTTAATACTAATTAAAAACATTGCTGTTGAGGAATCCGGCATTTCATTTTGGAGTTTTATTCTATTTACTGTTGAATCCCATTCGGCAATTTTATTTTCTGCTAATTTATTTTTGTTGAATATTCTGCCGAAATCTCTAAATGTTTTTTGAATTCCCTTATAGTTCCTAGGATTAGAAACGAACACCTTAAATCCGTATTCTTTTAGTTTTTGATATGTGTTTTTTGAATTTCCCTCAACCGTTATAAATATCAAGTCCGGTTTTGATGAAACAATTAATTCGTAATCAACGGTTAAGAGATCACCTACCTTAGTTTTGTTTTTTGAGTCCGAGGGATAATTACAAAATGTAGTATTGCCTATTAGAAAGCTGTCTACACCTAACTCATATATCATCTCAGTTAAATTTGGTGCTAAAGTAATTACTTTTTGCGGTGGAGATGTAAAATAAAAACTGCTGTCAAGATCATCAATAATTTCAAATTTTTGAGCAATTTTCTCTTGATGAGTTTCTTTACAATTTGTTAGAAGTAGTATATTAAACAAAGAGATAAAAACAATTAGCAAAGTTTTGTTTACAGACATATCAAGTAAGTATGATTTATTTTTCGAATAGATAAAGTTTGCCATTCTTAGGGGCAAAGTCAATAGCACCACTATAGCCGTACTTTTTTAGTTGACTGGCAAATACTTTCATGAAGAATCCATGAGATACAACTAGGATTTTTTTGTGCCCGGATTCTTCAACGAGTTTCATAAAATCTTTAATTCGCTGTTTTGTGGTTTTAATATCTTCAATCTGAGATTTGCAAGAAAAAAGCCAAGCAATTCTTCCTCCAACATGCCAGACCATGTTTGGTAATGGAATATTGGTATTCATAAAAGATGAGAGCGGAACTTCAACAATTAGATCTGTATTAATTATTTCATCACGATAGATTGTTTTTGCAGTTTCTACAGCACGAGACAATGTGCTTGCATAACAGAGATCCCAACCATCTGCATCAATTTGTATGGCAGAAGGTATCACCGGAGAATGGTCATAATTTTGCATAATCTGATTAAACTCAGATGAATTTAATCTATTTTCTATTTCGGGTGTTCTAACCTTAAAATGTCTTACCAATCCAATTTTCATAAGTCTTTATAATAACTCTTTATATCTAAAACAATCGATAGTGTGGTCGTTGATCATCCCGATCGCCTGCATGTGAGCATACATAATTGTTGAACCGACGAATTTGAATCCCCTCTTTTTCAAGTCCTTACTTAATTCATCAGACTCTTTTGATGTTGCTGGAAGATCACTCATTTTCTTCCACTTATTGGTGATTGGTTTGTTACTTACAAATTGCCAGATATATTTATCAAATGAGCCGAACTCCTTTTGAATTGCAATAAATGCTTTTGCGTTCGTTACTGCTGATCTAACTTTCAAACGGTTTCTTATAATTCCCGGATTTTGTAATAGCTTCTCGATCCTTTTCTCGGTGTATTTAGCAACTTTAATTACATCAAAATTATCAAATGCTTTTCTGTAATTTTCACGTTTTCGTAAAACTGTTATCCAGCTAAGACCTGCTTGAGCACCCTCAAGAATTAACATTTCAAAGTGAACTCTATCATCATGCACAGGAATACCCCATTCGTCATCGTGGTACTTGACATATAAAGGATCATCACCACACCATTGACATCTATGTTTCATATTGTAATTCCCTTCTTACCGCTAAGGCACAGAGCCGCAGAGAAATTATTTAATCCTTTGTGACTTAGCGTCTTTGCGATTTCACTATTATTTTACCCATACAGTTTTAATGTTCACAAATTCTTTAATTCCATAATGTGAGAGTTCTCTTCCATATCCAGAGGTTTTAACTCCTCCGAAAGGTAGTCGTGGATCTGACTTCACCAATCCATTAATGAACACAGCACCAGCATCAATTTGCTTAGTCAATTCTTTTGCTTTTATAACATCTTTAGTCCAGATAGAAGCACCTAAACCAAACGGAGTATCGTTAGCTACTTCAATTGCTTCCTTTTCGTCCTTTACTCTTATTATTATTGCAACAGGGCCAAAAAGTTCTTCACTATATGCAAGCATTCCTTTTTTTACATTACTTACTACAGTTGGAGGATAAAAAGCACCTTCTCTTTCTATTCTACTACCACCTGTCAATATTTTGGCGCCTTGCTTAACGGATTCTTTAACTTGCCAATCCAATTCTTCTAAAAGATCTTCTCGAGCAATTGGTCCGAGTTCAGTTTTTTCATCCATGGGATCATCAACCACTAACTCCTTCATCCTGTTAACAAACTTATGTTCAAAATCATCTGCAATATCTTCGACCATAATAAATCTTTTTGCAGCGATACAGCTTTGACCATTATTGAGTATCCTTGCAGTTACACCAATTTTCACTGCTTCATCAATATCAGCATCATCTAGAATGATAAATGGATCACTGCCTCCAAGTTCCATTACTGTCTTCTTAAGTGCATTGCCAGAAGAAGAAGCAATAGCTTTGCCAGCAGGCTCGCTGCCAGTTAATGTTGCAGCTTTAACTAATGGGTTTTTAATTATGTTTTCAACTTGTTTGGAGCCTATTAAAAAAGTACTAAAAACGTTTTTCGGGAAACCGGCATCGCGAAAAACTTCCTCTATCACAAGTGCACTCATTGGTACATTGGAAGCATGTTTTAGTAATGCAACATTGCCTGCCATAAGTGCTGGTGCGGCAAATCTAAACACCTGCCAAAGAGGATAGTTCCATGGCATCACAGCGAGCACTATACCAAGAGGATCAAACTGGACATAACTTTCAAATGCATCTGTGCTAATCGCTTCATTTGATAAAAACGATTCTGCATTTTCTGCATAATACTCACAGACCCATGCACACTTTTCAACTTCTGCAATTGCTTGGGTTATAGGTTTGCCCATTTCTTTGGTCATTATCTCTGCGTACTTAAGTTTTTGCGTTTGTAAAACATCAGTCACATTGAGCATTAAAACGCTTTTTTCTGCAAATGATTTCGTGCGCCAGTTTAAAAATGCAGAATGCGCATCTTGAATTATTTGGTTTACCTTCTCAGGAGAATACTCTTCAAATGTTTCCAGTATTTGATTATTTGCAGGATTAATTGATTGAATTGCCATTA
>JBDLIN010000365.1:0-3466 GCA_039714835.1 Bacteroidota bacterium
AGAGAGATCAAATCAGTTTTTCCGGTTACCTCATCAGCATCGGAATCAATATCTTTATCACTTCCTTGATTTTTTTGTGTGAACACGTAACCATCTGGCTGGATAAATTGAAGATAATACTCAGCAGGCAAAAGTTTTTCCAATAGATAATATCCATCTTTATCAGTTAGCACCGACTTGATAAGTGTATTTTCTTTATCGAATAATTTAACTTCAACATTTGCAATGCCGTCTTCATTCAATTCTTGGAGACCATTTTTGTTTTCATCATTCCAAACTTTATCACCAAGCGAGGATTTGTAATCGCAAATTATCTCAACTTTCCAGCTGTCTTCATCCCGAACTGTTGGAAGAGTTGTACTATCAGGCATCACAGGATGGCCGATTGCCCATGCATTATTTATCAAGTCACCGCAATCATCTTGTGAGGAAACATATGTAGCTGAAAATTCCCAGGTAGTTCTTGGCTGCACAACTCCGTGATTAATTTGATGGTCACCTTCTGGATTGATTAATGAATCATAAACCGAAACCCCTCCGTGAAGAACAACATCACCGCAGTTTTCAACTTTGAAATCATATGTTATTACATCACCAGCGAAAGCAGAATCTGGTCCTGTTTTGTGAAGTATCATACATGTGTAGAAAAATCCAAAATCTATATCGAGTTTTTCTTCATCTCCAAGGTCAACTGCGACCGAAAGTGTAGATTGTTCTCCGTTTTCTTTTAGGGATATATACCAATCCTTATTTTCTACACTTTGGAATACTCCGCCGTTCTCAAAATTTGAATCTGATATTTTTACGGAGTATTTGCCTGGATATACATCTGTAAAGAGATATATTCCATTTGGGTCAGATACAGTTGTATTGATCAAAGTTGTTGAGCTGTCAAGTAGTTCAACAATTACGCCTTCAATTCCTAGTTCATCTTCATCTTGAATACCATCAACATTTTTGTCATGCCAGATGTAATCACCTAATTTGCCGATACAAAGAATTCCTTGAGTACTTTGGGGATTGTTATCATTCTGATAAGTAGTTCCCTGAGCAAAAGTAGAACTCAGGACAATAAAGTAGAGAAAAGCTATAAAAGCTAACGTAAAACGAATACTAATTGTTTTTAACATCTAATCCTAATAAATAAATTCTTTCAAAAATATAACAAATAACTAACATTTAACAAAACCTGAAAACATAGCTTCACAATCAATTTTTGTATATTGCAACATAATTTAAGTTAACAATAATTAAAAGAGTAAATGTCAGAACCCAAAGTTTTCCTAAAAAAACATTTCGGGCATTCATCCTTTCGGGGATTGCAGGAAAAGATAATCAACAGATTAGTTGATGAAAAAAAACATTCCCTTGTTTTAATGCCCACCGGGAGCGGTAAATCGGTATGTTACCAAATTCCGGCATTAATGTTTGAAGGCGGCACTATAGTTATTAGTCCTCTTATCGCTCTTATGCAGGATCAAGTAGATGCATTAAGAAAAAAGAATATTCATGCTTCATTTATTAATTCAACTGTTTCGAAACAGGATAAAACAAAAAGGTTAGAAGATTTTGTTTCTGGAAAAATAAAAATGCTCTATGTTACACCAGAGAGATTTAGAAAATCAGAATTTGTTGAGAAGATAAAAAAGGCAAATATTTCACTACTAGCTGTCGATGAAGCACATTGTATTTCGGAGTGGGGTCATGATTTTAGGCCAGATTATTCCAGAATAGAAGAGTTTCGAGGAATTATTGGAAATCCTTTAACAGTAGCTTTGACTGCCACAGCAACGAGGGATGTTCAGTATGATATAATTCAAAAATTGGGATTGACCAAAGAAGAAATTGAGATATTTCATCAAGGAATTGAAAGGCCAAATTTAAGATTAGAAGCTGTTGATGTTTGGGGTGATGATGACAAAATTAAAAACATTCTCAAATCAATTGAATCATATAAAGGAAGCACAATAATATATTTTTCATTAATAAAAACTTTAGACAATTTTTCGAAACTTCTTCAGATAAAGAAAATTCCTCACCTAATCTATCACGGAAAATTAAATGCAAAGGAGAGAAAAGCGGTTCAAAGAAAATTTCTTGAAGGAAACAACCAAATTTTGCTTGGCACAAATGCATTTGGTATGGGAATAGACAAGCCTGATATAAGATTAATTATTCACGCTGAAATTCCATCTTCTATCGAATCGTACTATCAAGAAATAGGCAGAGCAGGCCGTGACGGTAAAGATGCTTTGTGTCTTCTTCTTTACGATCAGAATGACCTGTATACACAGATGGAGTTCATCAAATGGGCGAATCCTTCTGCTGAATATTACGAAAGAGTTTACAATATTTTAAGAAAAGATATTGATAAAATTAATTCTATGGGAATAGAATTTTTGCGGGAAGAGATAAGCTTTAAGGACAAAAATGATTTTAGAATTGAAACCGTCCTTTCAATGCTTGATAGGTATGGTGTTACTGAGGGAAATATTGAAAATAGCAGATTACAATTGGTCGAACCGCTTCATCCGAATTTAATGGATGATAGTCGGATTGAAGATAAACTTATGAACGATAATAAAAAACTCCTTGCCATGGTGAACTATTTTAAGGAAGATAAATGCAGACGGGTAAATATCTCTGATTATTTTGGATTTCCCGGAGAAACTCCTTGTGGTAATTGTGATAGTTGTACAGTTAATGGGACACAGATTTAACAGATTGATTATGATTATCTCTAATTATGGAAAAAAGGAAAATTTGACAAAGATTCAGTTAGTTCCATATTAGAACATACTGACGGAGACAGGAAAAATATTTAACCACGAAGGACACAAAGAATTTCACTAAGTTCACAAAGAGAATCCCAGATTTTGATAAGCAGATAAAAAAACTCAAAGAAAAGTTGAATGAAAAAAGTAATAATCCCTATTCTAATTTTAGCATTGTTCAATTATGGATGTTATTCATTTTATGAAATATCCTCAGAAGAAATTTCAAAGACTGAAAAGCAAAACGACATTAAGCTGGAAATGAAAAATAAAATGGAAATATTGCTTAAAGAAGATGGCAATTTTGATATTGAAGTAAAAGATTCGTTGATTTATTTTAGTAATGAAACGATAAAAGATTCAATTAAAATTTCTGAAATCCATAAAATATTTAACAAAAAACTATCTGTTGAAAAAATTTTAGGTTTAACTCTAAATATAGCTTTCTTTGCATTATTTTTTATCCCAGTAGTAGTTTGGGTAGCAACTGGGGCAGAATCGGTTGGAGGCTAATTTTTATCGTAAAGAATTATTAAATGAGTATTAATTTGAAACTGACAAACCACATAGAACATTATAAAACTGATGCAGAGTATTTTGACTATTTAGATCTGGATAAATTCTCAGTTCAGGAGATACGCCGGCGTTACGAAGAGTTTTTTCATCTCTATAAAATTCAGAAAAATGATAAA
>JBDLIN010000366.1:0-3460 GCA_039714835.1 Bacteroidota bacterium
AACCTCAGTTTGTTAAATCTGGTGGGAGAAATGCAGTTATGAGGAATGTAAATATTTTTTTTGTGCTTGCTATTTGATATATCAGATTAGTATGTTTATTAACAACTAAAACATTAGTTAGCATTTTATTGCTATGGAAACAGAACTTTGCTCTACTTTTAGTCTTACCAATCTAGTCTATATTTCTCCACAGAAATTCTCCACAAAAAATTTTACTGATCGAATAAAAAGGGACCTACTATGAAAAACATTTATTTTGCATTTATTATCTCAATGTTTTGTTTATCATCGGCATTTTCACAAAGTTATGAAAATGATCCCCTGGAAGATGGTTATATCATCCACAATGGTGGCGGCCAAGAAATTATTAATTCATATTATAATTCGGTTTCAGTTAATAAGTATTACAAAGAAACGGAGATAGCTCCCTGGGATACGCTGATCTCTGTTTTGCAATATTCTCATGCTCGTCCAACAGGTTTATCAGATATGGTAACCTCCGATCTGGATGGAGATTCCTTAAGTGAAATTGTGAAGGTCTGGATTGAGAATGATATTGTCCAAATTGCTGTTTTAAAACCCGACCCTAATCTATTAAGTATTGACAGCCTGGCAGAGTGGCAAAAAATCATCCTTTTGCAAAAAAGTAGTCCTGCATTATATAATTCTTCAACAGGATTTTTACCTAAAGTGGTACATGTGCAGAGCGGTAATTTTGATAGTGACCCACAGAAGGAATTTGTAATTGGCTATTGGACTGTAGATGGCTACGTAAACCTGACGGTCTATGATGTGGATGATACATTAGGCGTAGTCGAAAAAGGAAGCATTATGGATCAGTTTGTCCCCGATCCACCAAAAATAGAATTATGCGAAGATGGAACCTACTTATTTGAAATTGAGTGCGCTGATTTTAATAGTGATGGAATAGATGAAATTTTATTAGGGGGCCGAGAACCGGCAAATCCAACTGGTTGGCAGTTTTTTATAAAAATGTATAGCTATGAAATTGAGAGCGGGAATTTAATAGCTAAAGTCAAAGATACTGTTTATACTCAAGTAGATCCACTCTATGATGTAAGTGATCTTAATCTCGGTGCCGGGTATTTAACTTCAATGGACAAGGAACAAGCCATTGTCAGTTTTTATCAATACAATCCTTATGCCCGGGATAGTCAAATCCCTGATACAGTCTCTTTTACTATTATTCCCATCGAAGCAAACGATCTATTAACCAAAATCACTGTTGGATCACCAGTAGTACAGAAAAAAGATACATTAGACGGAGATGACTGCATGTACAGCCGGCTAAGTACGCTAGAAGCTTACGATGTCAACAATGATGGTCTGGATGAAGTCATTTCTGCCTTTTCTATCGAAGCTTATCCCAATGTGATGACAACTTTTCAAATACACCAGTTGCAGCCAGACCTAGAATTAACGCTTTGGGCCGATTTGGATTATTTACTGGACGACTTTAATGACAAGGCGGATTTGGCAATTGGTGACATCCGGGCGGAGCTTGAAGAAGAACAGTACTGTCCCGAATTTGTTATGAATTCTTCATTATATCAGATAAGATACAATGTGGATGGCAGTTTTAAAGAGGTTGAACTGATAATTGAAAACATCCGCAATTTCGACAT
The DNA here is from genome assembly GCA_039714835.1 of Bacteroidota bacterium. Lineage (GTDB taxonomy): Bacteria > Bacteroidota > Ignavibacteria > Ignavibacteriales > Melioribacteraceae > SZUA-22. Next base: position 1,647 of record JBDLIN010000366.1, read on the forward strand.
CTACGAAAAATCAGAACCAGCCAAGGTGGCAGAGTGCGACGGTGATATTCGTCTTGGTTCACCAAGCCGGTTTTCAGTCACAGAAATTTTACAACCTTTGGTTATTCTCAATGCACCACCTATTCATTTTGATGTATTGAATGATCAAATCTATGATGTTTGTTTAAGTTATAACGAAAATGATCCATACTTTACCGCATCATACTTAAAAGAGTCAAGTCAATTAACCGAGTTGGAAACAGAAATAAATCGTGATTGGGCGTTATCTACAAATGTTTCAGCGAGTTTTAGTTTTTGGGGTGTATCCGTAAGTTCGCACTTTGAAACGACATGGGGTGAAACATCACAATGGAAAAATGAAACCGCCACTAAAGTAACGGTTGGAATCGAAGCTAATGCAATCGAAGACGATCAAATATATGCTATAGTCGTGGACTACGATATTTGGGAATATCCTATTTACGTTAATAATGAACTAAAAGGGAACGCACTGGTGGTAGAACCTCACACTATGGAAAACCGATGGTTCCCGAGTAAAAGTTGGAGCGGCCATTCCTATATACCGCAACATGAAGTGGGAAATATTCTATCTTATCGGGAATATCCTCTTCTGTCTAACAATCCTATGTTGGATGAAAAAATAAAGGGTGATTATAATAATAGTTTTGTCTTAAATGCAACATCAAACTATGGCTGGGAACTACAGTTTGACGATTTTGAATCTTCTCAAACATCAACTACAAAAGAATATACAAGAGACTGGGGCGCCTCTGTGAGCGGCTGGGGTGTGGGATTCAGCATTAATGGCAGTTACCACAAAGAAGATATTAACACGCAGCGTACGGAAGTAGCGACCGGATTAAATTTGAGTGTGCATTTGGACGGCATTAATATGGGAATTGGTGAAGTTGGCTATATTGTGACACCCTATGCCTACTGGGCAAACAACGGCGCTCTTGTAGTAGACTATGCTGCAAAACCGGAATTGGCACCTCAAGGGGGCACGCCGACCTGGTGGCAAGTTCATTATGAAGACCTGGCTGACCCGGCCTTTATCCTTCCCTGGCGTTATGATTTTGAAAAAGGATATACCCTTGAGGATTCAGTAAAACGCTACCAGACCAAGGATTTACAATTTTACCCGGCAAATCCGGAAGAAGGCGATGAAGTAACTATAGAAGCCCGCATTCATAATTTTAGTTTGATTCCCACACCTGGTTTAATCGGTGTGAACTTTTATTTAGGTGATCCGGATTCAGGAGGTGTTCTTCTCGAAAATACCAGCGGTGAAACGGAAGTAGTCACAAATCAAGCAATCCCAGCCAGAGGAACCGAAACCGTCCAATTTATCTGGATTGTTGCTAATGGAACGGGAGCATTCCCCCGTATTTTTGCTGTGATCGATGCCGATGAACAGTTGGTCGAGATTCATGAAAATAACAATAAATCATGGGCAATTCTTAATAAATCCACGGGGACAGCGATTGAAACAAATTCCGGAACCAACAGACCAACCCATTTTAGTTTGTTTCAAAACTATCCTAATCCCTTTAATCCAGCAACAACAATCGGCTATCAGTTACCAGAATATAGCCAGGTGGATGTAGGTATTTATAATATTTTAGGACAGAGAGTTGCAACGTTAGTATCAGAAAAACAACCGGTGGGACATTATAAAGTGCAATGGGATGCAAGTGGATTTGCAAGTGGCCTATATTTTTACAGAATGAAAACAGACAAAGGATTTGTACAAACAAAGAAACTCATTTTATTGAAATAGCAGACTCAGTTGTTATATGTAAAAAAAACATAAT
>JBDLIN010000367.1:0-3459 GCA_039714835.1 Bacteroidota bacterium
TACCGTTACCGTATAGGTTGTGGTTTCATTTGGATTTACCGTGATACTCTGCGTCGTTGCGCCTGTACTCCAACTATAGGTTGATCCTCCACTGGCTGTTAAGGTTACACTCTCACCTAAACAAATGGACTGATCTTCTCCCGCATTAGCATTAACAGAGCTAGTAGTACTATCTAAAAATTCAAAAGCTCCAATATCCGTAGATGTTCCTTGAGGCCTGATATTTCTATCAAAATCAGATTTAATTTCATTTAAATCTTTTCCTTTATCTATTATGGGACTATCCGGTTTTAATCTGAAATTACCACTTGATGCATTCTCAAAATTTGGATTTGCATTTAAACTATTTGTCCCTAAAGAACTTGTCCAACTATTATAAAAATTATTATGATCAAAAGTAAATTCAGAAATACTTACATTATACGCACCTGAATCGACATCTGTTATACTACAATTTGTTATTTCAAAGTTATCAATATTTGTAGATATATTACTTTTAGATATGAATGTTTGGAAATCATTAAAAGTACAATTAACAAATTTTGTGTCTTTTAATAAAGAGTTTGGGTTTGATACATCTGTTGTCCCTGCAATAAAAATAGCAACTTTTGAACCGTTAAAAGTACTATTCTTTACAGTATTACCTGTTCCTATTGCCGTACTTGATTGATTATCTTCTGCTTGTTTATCTATAAAATAAAACCCATAATCTTGATCAGTAACTTCACATCTTTCAAAAGTGTTATAATTGGCTTCACCTTGTATATAGAGTCCTCCCCTATCATTAGATGATGCAGCACCATTATTTTTTGCTACACAATCTTTTATAACATTATAATTACTTCCATAATTTCTTACATAAAAACACTCTTGAAAATTAACTGCTGTTGATTTTTCTATTAAATTGTAAATATTTGAAAGTCTTCTTCCTCCTCTAACTCCTATACCATGAGTACTTCCATTTGTTTCCGTATTATTGAAATTTTCAGCGTAACAATTTCGAATAATATTATCATCTCCACCAATCGTAATGGCATAATCCGTTCTGTCAGCTGAATTAGTTCTATCACTATAAGTCTTGACTCCATCTATCAAAGCATGCCCATCTCCACGCAAATATACATTAGCCATTGAACCATTTATCATTCTACTATTCAATAATCTAAAATTTTTATTGCCATGATAATCACTAGGTGCAAAAGAAAATGCTGAACCTGCATAACTTCCTCCAATTTCATATATATTTATCCTTTCAAAAATCAAATTAGAATTGGCTCCATAACCTTTAATCCCAGTTGCAAAATGTGTGAATTGTATATTTCTGAAAATCACATAATCAGACTTTAAATACCAAGCATATTTCCCATCTGTTAAAGATACTCCTGTAAATGTTGGCATCTCTGAAGATCTCATTGTAACACCATAATCGTAATAATTAGAAGTAATATCTCCTATTGAATTTTTATAACCGATAAATTTAATCGGATTTGTTGAAGTTCCTGTCCTATCGATAGTTGCATATACGTTACCATAATTCCCCGCTTTCATCCAAACTGTCATCCCTGCTGTAGCTTTACTGATAGCCTGTGCAAATGTCCAAGGATTTGACTCGCTTGTACCATCTCCACTCCCGGTAGCTGATGTAGTTACATATCTATAAGTAGATGCATTGGGCTCAGAAATATTATTTTCAATATAACTTAAAGTAAAATCTTCAACTGTCCCATTACCATTTTTTAACCTTATGGTATTGTTATCCCAAAAATTGAATGAATTTGATACAGTAAAATAGGATCCTGTTGTATTAACTCCTGTAATTGTTTTACCACTAATTGCAAAACCTTGTGTTGTTAAACCTGATATATCTCCTGAAGTATCAAAATAAACTCTGTTTGTGCTTGAACCTTCAACTCTAAAATTTGACAAAACAGCTTTTTGTGCATAAACATTAAACCCTAATGTAAATACTAAAATCCAAATAATTCTTTTCATAAACCTTTCTTTTGCATAATATCTATTATACAGAGGATGTTATTTTTTCTTTTTATTAAAAATAAAATTGAGGAATTCAGCACCATGATGAGGAGGGAATATTAAGTGCTATAATTTTTAAAAACGTGAAAACTGAATTATTATTGTCTTTAAATCAAAATATAAATCTCACAAACGATTTGATAAGTAAAAATAAAATTTTGTGTTTTTTATCTTTAATATTTAGATATGAACCATATATAAAAATTAATAGATTCTTTTTAAAAAAAATCTGTAACTTTCAAGTTTCTGATTCAAATAGAATAATAAAAGATTGAAAAATATTTTAAGTAGTATTATAATTAAACTTGATACTTGAATCTATATAAAAACAATATTGAATAATTTCTATACTTCGATTACGAAAATATTGCAGACTTTAATAAAAAAATCTATATAGTTTAATCTTACAGTTTTTTGAGGATAGCATACATCAGTGTATTGTTTAATTATAAACAATTTTTTTTGTAAAATTTTGATTGTTATTAACTAATTTAACAATATAAAAACCTTTAGCAAACCTTGATAGATCAATTTGTTTTAGAATTTCATTATTTAATGGTCTCACCTTTTCAGTATAAACAATTCTTCCATTTAAATCTATTAAATAAAGATCTAACTCATTAAAGATCTCTTTAATTTGAATATTCACTAGTCCATTAGTTGGATTGGGATAAGCAAGTATATTATCCTCTTTAATACTTGAAATTCTGTCTAAATTATTATTTTGATTATTAACTACATTTACAGAATTATTATTATCACATTTCTTAACAACTACGATTACTTCATCTTGACTCTCTATTCCTTGATTAGTAACAAAAAGCTTATAGGTAGTTGTTCGAATTGGGCAGACTTTTATGGTTTTTTGAGTTTCTCCTGTACTCCATTTATAACTTGACCCATCATTAGCTATTAGATCTACGCATTCTCCTTCACAAATAATTATATCTTCACCTGCATAAGCATTGGCTGGAGGTGGATTGGTTACTATTTTTTTACTTACAGACACTACTACTTTATCAGTATCTTCACAACCATTTGTGTTTGTAACTGTTACACTATAAGTTGTTCTTTTTTTCGGATTTACCGTAATACTTTGTGTAGTTTCTCCATTACTCCATTGATAAGTAGATCCTCCAGTAGCAGTTAAAGTTGTACTTTGCCCACTCTCTATTGTTTGATCAGTTCCTGCATTGGCTACCGGTAATGCATTTACTGTTACCTTTACATCATCTGTATCTGATGAATTTCCTTCTAATACAGTTACTGTATAAGTAGTTGTCGAATCTGGTCTTACCTTAATACTTTGTTTTGTTGATCCGGTACTCCAACTATAGGCTGATCCTCCACTGGCCGTTAAGGTTACACTCTCGCCTAAACATATGGCCTGATCTTCTCCCGCATCGGCAGTGACTGTTGTTGCTG
>JBDLIN010000368.1:0-3427 GCA_039714835.1 Bacteroidota bacterium
TACAACAGATAATCCAATTACTTCAGTCGGGGAGTTGAATGGACAACTCTTTGCTGTAATGGACAAAACAATTTATCGAGCTGAGGAAAATGGACTTAAGAAAGTGAATTCTTCCCCTTCCGAGGTTAATAAACTCAAAAAAGAGGGTGGTAATCTTTGGGCTCTATCATCAAAAGGATTATACAAATTGAATGAAGATAAATGGGAACAGATTGATAATAGAGAATTCGTTGATATTACTATACATCTTGGAGTTGTACATGCTGCAACAAAGGAAGAAATATTTAAACTTGAAAATGATAAGCTTATAACAACCAAACCAGAAGCAGGTTACTTTACAAGCAACACAACAATGATGATGGAAGATGGTACTCAGTTACTTGCTGATCCGGTTAGGTTAGGACCAATAAAGAAAATCGCTTCTTATTCAGGAACCATTTATGTACTTAGACCAGGTAGACTTGTATTATTCGATGGTAAAATGGTTAATGTTGATTTCATTGATTGGGGAAAACTACCTTCAAGAAATACTAATGATATGATCGGTTTCGGAAGCCGCTTATTTATATCAACAGATCGCGGTCTTTCTGTGTTGCGCGGTGCTGCTCTCACAACTCTAAAAGGTTCAGATGGACTTCCATATGAAAACACAACTTGCCTTGAAAAAGGATTTAATGGTGATCTATGGATTGGTACGACTAAAGGAGCCATAAGAATGACTAATGATGAATGGCAGTACTTCGGCACCCAACATTGGCTTCCAAGTAATAATGTACATGATATTGCTGTGGGAAACAATGCAGTTTATGTTGCTACTGATAAAGGTATAGGTATTATTAAATATGAACAATACACTCTTCACAAAAAGGCAAATTATTATGAGAGACATATTAGAGAGTGGGGACATAAGCGGTTAGGGTTTACCCACACACTTTATAAACGTGGTGATGAATGGATCAGAGAAGTCAGCGACAATGACGGCGGGCACACAGCAACCTATTTAGCTGCTATGAGTTATAAGTATGCTGTTACTGGTGATGAATCAGCAAGGAAAGAAGCTGTTGAATCATTTAAAGCTATGCTTTGGCTTGAAAGAATTACTCCAATTGATGGATTTATAGCACGTGCTATTTGGTCTAGTGTGGCAGATAAAGATGAAAAAGGGAGACATGGATCAGGTGGTTTGCCCGCTAAATGGTATCCAACAGAAGATAGTCTTTGGTATTGGAAAGGTGATACTTCAAGTGATGAAGTAATTGCTCATTTTTATGCAGTTTCACTATTTCATGATCTTGTTGCTGAAGGGAAAGAAAAAGAACTGGCAAAAGAACACATTGCAAGAGTTGCTGAATATATCATTGAGAATGGATGGGTATATATTGACATGGATGGGAAAACAACCCGCTGGGGAAGGTGGAATCCGGAATATCTGCTTCGTCCATATGGCTGGGTTGACAGAGGTGTAAATGGGCTAGAAGCAATGACTTTTGCTAAGACTGCCTATAACCTTACTGGTGATAAAAAATTTGAAGATGGATTTAACCAACTCTTGAAATTTGGATATCAAAATCATTTAGTAAGACAAAAGAATACTTTCCCTCCAGAAAGTATTGCTCCATGGGACGACAATCTTGCATTCAGAAGCTATTATACAATATTCAGATATGTTGATGATCCATATATTCGTTCAGTACTTTTACGTAGTATTGAGAGGTCATATGAAGTGAAAAGATTGGCTCATTTCCCATGGTTTAATTTTGCATATGGTGCAATTTCTGGTAATGATTGCGAAGTTGATAAAGCGGTTAAACACTTACGTGAAATGCCTTTAGACTGTATAGAGTATAGTTATACCAATTCATTTAGAGATGACCTACAAGCTGAATCCGGTTATACTGGATATGAAGGTGTACCGAGAGCTTTGTCACCAAGAGAAAAAACCATGAGCAGAAGCAGTAGTGATGTTTTAAGATATGATGGGGGCAGTAATGGAAGACGAGTAATTGAACCAAGCGGTTATCTACGTGCTTACTGGATGGGTCGGTATCATGGATTTATTAAAGCACCAAAAACTGATGACTCAGAAATAATTTCTGTTCCCGAAAGCACGGGTAAAACATATGGTGCTGATCCGTATGATGGTCCAGAAATGCCGGAGTTATATTAAATAGTATACTGTTATAGAATTAAGAATTATAATTTTACATGATCTTAAAACATAAAATCAAGACTTAAGGAATAATTTCTGATCGGGGCAAGGTTACCGATCATCTCAACATAATTGTAATTTAATATATTGTTAGCATTAAGAAATATTTGAACTGGAAATTCTCTTATTACTAAGTTGTAACCAGCTCTAAGGTCTAATACTTTTATATCTACTCTTGCTTTTCCATCAGGTACAAGACCAAAATCAATTAGTGCATTGTCAATCTCTTCCACTCTACTGTTATACCTAAAATCAAATCCTGCTTTAAATAAACCAATAGTATAATCACCTGATAATACAAGTGAATTTTTAGGACGGTATTTTAATTCTTTCCCTGTTTCTTTGTCTTTAGAATCCAACAAAGTATATCCCATCTTAAGAATAAGATTTTTTTCAAATAGAGAAAAAGTCCCAGATGCTTCAGCACCCAATATTCTTGCCCGAGTAATATTTTCAAAAACGATATTTCCATCTTCAGGATCAATAACCGGCTCAATAAAATTATGATATTCATTATCAAACAGAGCAATATCTAGAAAAAAGATCTTTGAGAATGAATGATTTCCCCCAATCTCAATGGTGTAACTTGTTTCTGATTTCAATTTCGGATTTGGTTTAACTGTGATACCGCTTGTAGTTGTTGATGTGAATGCTTCAGCAAGTGTAGGAGCTCTGAATCCTTTTCCTGCAGAAGCTCGCAAAATGGTATTTTTATTTAATTTATAATTTAGACCTACTTTAGGTGAAACATCGTTCGATAATTCTAGAGTATCCAATTTGGAATAATCATATCTTGCACCCAATGTAAAGAGTAAAGATTTTGAAATATTATATTCCCAGTGTGTATAAATTCCAAATCCGTTTGAAGTTCTATCTCCAAAAATTGATGATGTTACTATGTTATACTGTCCTTCAATACCTGATATAAGAATTGACTTATCATCAAGTTTCCAATCCATTTGAGCTTCGGTTCTGTATAATTCACTCTTAGAAGAATTTGCACTTTCCGATGCATCATACCAATAAGAACTATAAAGACTAGGCTTAACTATTACTGAGATGTTGTCACTAACCATATGATTGAATAACAATCCAATAACAAATCTATCTGAAGGTGTAATCTGTCCAATTTCTTGATCAGGCGGAAGTAATGCATCATTCAATCCTTTCCAATATGTAAATGTTCCTTTATCTCTTGTATACCCAGAACCAATAAAT
>JBDLIN010000369.1:0-3426 GCA_039714835.1 Bacteroidota bacterium
ACCATCTATTCCCATAAACATCGGTAAACCGGCGCCGGTACCAACAAAGATAGCATCAAAACCATCTTTTTTCATAAGATCAAGTAGTTTACGGGTTCTACCTACCACATAATTTTTTTCGAACTTTACACCCATTGCTTCAAGTGTACTTATCTCTTGATCAATAATGTCATTCGGAAGTCTGAATTCAGGTATTCCATAACGCATTACTCCACCAAGCTTGTGAAAGGCTTCAAAAATAGTTACATCGTGTCCCTCACGTCTTACATCAGCAGCAACAACTAACCCAGCAGGACCACTTCCAACAATAGCAACTTTTTTACCAGTTTCAGGTTTAACTTCAGGTGGTTGAATCGCTCCTTGATCACGTTCCCAGTCTGCAACGAATCTTTCAAGACGGCCAATTGCCACAGCTTTATCAACATCTTTATTAGCTACTCCAATTGCACAATGTAATTGACATTGAGTTTCCTGTGGACAAACTCTACCACAGATTGAAGGAAGCAGTGAAGTTTCTTTAATAGTATCAACCGCACCTTGGAAATCATTTTCAGCGATTTGTTTGAGGAATCCAGGAATATTGATTTCAACAGGACAGTCATCTATACAAGATGGTTTAGCACACTGAATGCAACGCATTGCTTCAAGCCTCGCTTGCTCAGATGAATATCCTAAGGCAACTTCGTCGAGATTATGTCTTCTAACATTTTCATCTTGAGTTGGCATCATTTGAGGAGGAATACGAAGTTGATCCTTTTTCTTTAATGGTTCAATTCTGTTAAAAATTTCATCAAATAATACTTTTACTTGATCATTTATTTCAGCTTGAGATATGTGGCTCATTTCGTTTCCTCCAACTTTTCTTCGACTTGCTCATCAATATGACAGTTATGTACAGCCTCTTCTTCCATATCTTTGTATGAACCGAGTCTGGCCATCATATTGTCAAAATCAACGAGGTGTCCATCAAACTCAGGACCATCAACACAAACAAATTTTACTTCATTACCTACGTTAACTCTACATCCGCCACACATTCCTGTTCCATCAACCATAATTGTATTTAACGAAACCTGTGTATAAACATTATATGGCCTTGTTGTTTCTGCACAGAATTTCATCATAATTGGAGGTCCAATCGCAATAACCATATCTGGTTTTGTTTCTTCGTTTTCACAAAGTTCTTTAAGTGGCTCAGTAACTAATGCTTTTCTGCCATAAGAACCATCATCAGTACAAACTGTCAAATTATCTGATATCTTCTTCATCTCTTCTTCGAGTATGAGAAGCTCTTTATTCCTTGCTCCAATTATAATCGAAATATCATTTCCCGCTGCTTTTAATGATTGTGCGATTGGATGTAATGGCGCAACACCAATACCTCCACCCACACAAACAACTTTTCCATAGTTTTTAATATGAGTAGGCTGGCCTAAAGGACCAACTAATACTGGCAAATTATCACCAACATTAAAATTTGAAAGTTCTGTTGTAGTTTTTCCAACAACTTGAAAAATCAATGTAATAGAACCCTCTTCTTCATTTGCATCTGCAATTGTTAATGGAATTCTTTCACCGAATTCCTCGTCAGTTTGCAAAATTATAAATTGACCTGCTTTGCGTTCTTCAACAATTAAGGGAGCATGAACTCTCAACAAGTAAACGTCTTTCGATAACTGTTTTTTGTGGAGTATTTTTGGCATTTTTATTCCTTAATAATATAAATTAGATAAAAATCGACATGAGTCTAAATATTTGAAAATGAAAATTATCAAATTAAATTTTATTAAAAAAGTGAAATAAAAATGATAAGAAAAAATATATCTTTAATGATCATAATGGTAGAAAATTCCTTGTACAAAAGGGGTCCAGAGACAAGCTTTTTGGTTAGATATTTTAAGTGCATCATTTGCCCAAGTATTACAAGTGTAAAATAATGTAAAAGTGCCGCTTGCTTCATAAAATGTATCATTCAATCCATAATATAAGTTCTCAATTGGAATTGGATTCCCACTTTTATCTTTTTGTAATTGATTATTTATATAGTTTATTAAAAGCTTATAATCACCTGATGATATTGAAAGTTTTATACTGGATTCTGTTTCTCTAAGATCTTGGAAAAATGTTGCATGAATTGCAGATTTACCAGACAAAAATAATGCTTGGAATGCCACATCAATTCTTAGATCATCCCATGTGGGAGTTTCCAAATAAAATTTTCTATCTCCCCAACCAAAAGCAACATATTTATGAACGCTGTCCTTCGAGAAAGTATTATCGAATTTAATTGTTTCGCTCCAGTCGATTTCTTTACTTTTTACTGGTACAGCAATATCAGCATGAACACCATTGGATAGAATAAAAATATCAATCGTACGATCGTTAAATTCAGTAGAAGAGTCAATTTTGTATATTGATAGAAAAAATGCTGTCGCTAAATAAATCAATATCATCAGTAATAAAACAAGAAGGGAATAAGCAAGCAGCTTGAAAATTTTGATTATTTTCTTGATCATTTTAAGTTATATTTCAATCAATTGAGATATGACTAATATAAGTTAGATTAAATATGTCAATTATTCAATAAAGTTCTCGTTGCTTTAGGGTATAAAACGATAATAGCTCTTTAGAATTTGATTTATAAATTTATACTTATAACTTACAATACTGCTAATAAAATATACTAATCTAAATGAAAGGAGAAGTAAAATGGTTATAGCCGTTCCAAAGGAAATACTTGCTGGCGAAAACCGTGTCTCAATAGTACCTGATGTGGCTTCTAAATTGATCAAAAAAGGTTTTACAATTCAGGTTGAATCGAATGCTGGCTTTAATGCTGGCTTTACTAATAAAGAATATGAAGAAGCAGGAGTGACGGTAATTGAAAATGTAGAGGATCTTTATTCAAATGTTGATATTGTGCTCAAGGTGCAAAGACCCATAGAACATCCAACTCTTAATAAACATGAAATTGAGTTGATGAAAGAGGGGACACTTTTAATAACTTTTATGTATGCTCTGCATTATTCTGAATTAGTAAAACAGTGTGCGGAGAAAGGAATAAATGTTATATCAATGGATGCAATTCCTCGAACAACTCTTGCTCAGAAGATGGATGCTTTAAGTTCTCAAGCCAATATTGCTGGATATAAATCTGTGTTAATGACAGCAAATGAACTTGGAAAAATTTTCCCATTGATGATGACTGCAGCAGGAACAATTCAACCGTCTCGAGTAGTAATAATGGGTGCTGGAGTTGCAGGATTGCAAGCACTTGGTACTGCTAGAAGATTGGGAGCAATTGTGGAAGTATCTGATATTCGCCCAGCAGTTAAAGAAGAAGTTCAAAGTCTTGGCGGTAGGTTTATTGAGGTTGAAACTGATGAAAACATGCAGGATGAAGGGGGTTATGCAAAAGAAGCTTCA
>JBDLIN010000370.1:0-3416 GCA_039714835.1 Bacteroidota bacterium
AGCTGTTTTTTGTAATCCAGTTTGGTATTAGATTTTATTAGTAATAACAGTAAAGAAAGATGAAGTTATCATATATTTTCTTTTTATATCTAATTCTCAATGCAAGTCTCTCAGCACAACGATTGGCTGAAAGAGAAATTATAATCAACCCATTGTTTACTGAACTACAATCTCAGCAAGATGAGTCATTACGCTGGATGCCGTCTATATCTGCTTGGGGTGGCTTTGGATATTATGCAGTAGGTGATAATCAACATGCATGGGATCAAAAGCTTGGTGTTTTAATAGAAATATTCAGACTTGGTGAAAATTCGGATTTGTTTTTTGTGAGTCATATCGAATTTATCGCTAATGACAATAACGACATTCGCTTTAATCCAAGCGCACTTATTTGGGAAGAGGGCTTCATGTACACCCATCGTTTCAATCAATCATTTCTACAGATCGGATATTTTCATCGGTGCAAACACGATGTTGACAATCTAAGTGCAGGATATGAAAGATCTATGATTTTTGGAGGATTGCTTTGCAAATATATATTTCCCGTATTTGAGCTAAATAAGAGAGGAAAATCTTACCTAGCTTTACGATCAGAGATATCCACGATTTGCCAAGATTACCGAGTACCCAACAAATATATGGAATATCATCCAAGTTTCGAACAGTTAATTGGAATTACTTCACTTAATTTTAATAATCGCTACTCTTTTTCTAAGAATTTCGGAATTTATTTAAACACTTATGCATCATTAAATTTTTTCGGAAATGAGACTAGTTTTTGGAAACGTTTTAATTCACTGCAAGCAATTCAGTTTAATGGCGGCATTTCTTTTGGCTTTGCTATTGAAGGGAATGCTCATTTTCGAATTGGTCTTAATGCTGAATATATTTCAGATAATATGATAGACCCAATTCCAACAAGTTCTACGTTATTAAGTATTGGTGTTTTTGTATTGGATCCAAAAGCAATTCTATGAGTTGGATTTTAGATACTGGATTCCCACCTGAAAAGCGGTGGGCAAGCTTGATACTGGATGCTAGATAGTAGAAACCTTAAACTTGCAACTTTACACTTGTAACTTTTATATCTCCTCTCTAAGTTCAAGATTAGTAAACTCTTCTGTCACTTGATAATCGTAATCGGGATATTCATAAATCGGCATACGGCTTTCTGTCTCACCAATTGAATAACCAAATAATCCTGCATAATCAGAAATTTTTTCTCCCATATCTTCAAGTTGACTTCGATATTCACTTATCGATTTTGATTCAATAATTACGATCTTACCTATTTTATGAATTATGGGACTATGAAAGCGAGTTGAATCATGATCAAACTCCAATATTCTTCTACCGTAACGTGTAATGCCAATTACTCTAAAAGTCAAACTTTTTCCAACTCCAGGAAGATTCAGTACATTTCTGTCCAATGCTAAGAAAGGAACATCAGCTTTTTTTCGTATATTATTAATATTCTCATTAATATTTTCAGCTTCAGATAGAAAATCCTTTATAATGTCAAAATATTTATTCGGTACTTCGCCAATTGTTTTTTCTTCAATACTTTCCTGTACTGCCCTCGCATTAGGTGCAAACATATGATTATTTTCCATATATCCTTTTACAGAAAAAGTATAATAAGGTAAAACTCCAACTTCATTTAGTACTTCTCTTAATTTAGCGTTATGTCCTCTACGGGAAGATGCTGCAGTAAATACATGCTGGTTTGTTACAAGCCAACCGGCTGAAATAAGCTTTTCTATTCCCTCTTTTGCCTCAGGTGTAATTTCCATTGGTGATTCAATATGTGTTTGAATTACGAACTGTTTAACTCCAATTGCCGAAGCTTTTTTCTTAAAATCTATTAGAATGTTTTTGAGATTCTCTGTAATTCTTTGAGGTAGATAAACCGGAAGGCGAGTACCGAGTCTTACTCTTAAAATTTCTGCAAATTTGTCCCCGTCCGGACGTGACTCATTTGCTTCTTTCTTCCTCTTAGCCATTTCATAAACTGAATCTAGAATTTTAACTAGACTTTTATCAGCACTCATCAAAGCATCGCCACCAGTTATAAGAATATCTCTCAGCTTAGAATCATTTTCGAAATAGTTCATCAGTTTAATAAGTCGCTCATTCCATGTTTCTTCCGGTTTCAGTTTATTAAGATTGAAATTCAATCTCCCATTTTGAAAATCATACATCCTTTGACAAGATGAACAGAGTCCACCACAAGCTCTACCCATAGTATCGGGAATTAAAATTGCTACATCTGGATATCTTCGGTGGATGTTATGATGTGAAGGAAGAAGCCATCCTGCAGCATTTGGAATACCGGGCTCAACTTTATCTTCCTTTTCCCATGCTTTGATATGTCCAAATTCCTCAATGAGTTGTCTGCTGTAAATGATATAATCTCGTATTGCAAGATCAGCTCCGATCGCAAAATATGGGACACGAACATGTAAGAGTGAAAGGTAATAAGGGTTTACAAAGAAGGGAATTCCCTGATCTTCTGCTTCATGCAGAATATCCATTGTGTCAGGATCAAGAGAATAACCCATTAATTCGTTTAACAGATCAGGTTTGCGAACAGCAAAGTGAAGATGGAAAGTATTCTCTTTCCACCATTCAAGCATTATTTCATGTTTTTCATTTCTATTTAGACCATTATCAAAACTGTACTTCGAATCGTTTATCTCCCCATCATCAATTTTATCAATGAAAATGTTGATTATTCGATTGCGGTTCTCTTCTCGAAGTTTTATAATTCTTGGGTCTAAACCTGAAGGATATCTCTCCATCCACTCCATTACCTGGCTTTTACTTGGTTTTAAACGTTCATCTTCACCCATTAACTGACGAAAGAGATGAAGCATATCTTCAAAGAAGTATGGCTTGGCACCTCCCGTTCCCCTATTTGTTGCTAACCATATTAACTTGATCGGATTACTAATGGCAAGTTTACCTCGTAAATTCAAATCAACGAATTCTCTATCGGCGTTATCAATATAATCGAGTATTCTGATCGCTGCATAATCTTTCCACTTGAGGGCTTTGAATGATATTCCATCATCTTCACCATTTTCATAATATTTTTTTGCATCCGGACTCTGCGAAAGAATTTCATATACCCAATTTTTAACACCTATTAATGCTTCAGTTTCATTTTGGGCATTGATCATTATTTCTTCTAATTTTGGATTTTCTTTCAGGAGTATTTTTAGAAGTTTACGTGACTTAACACTAATAGCAATTTTGTCAAGTTCATATATTTCATACATCTCAATCCCCGGCTTTTTTAATAACATAAGAAATATTTCACAAAAAGGGAAATTAATCTGTAGAGGTGTTCTTTCATACTCTTTGCAAACTTAGCATGGAATTCTTTTTTAAACGCAAAGTTCGCAGAGAATATA
>JBDLIN010000371.1:0-3414 GCA_039714835.1 Bacteroidota bacterium
AAGGCTGAAATTAAGTTTACGAAAGTTCATCTGACAAATAATTATACTTCAAACTCAATAACAATAGCATGTTATTAGACGCAGTTCTGATTAGTGAACGAATATACTAAAAATTGCAGGATAATGGATGTATATAGTATGATAGATGATTATTTATCCTAAAGTTAATGTGACTTGCTTATAGTTAAGTGTAGCATGGAGCAACTTAAGTAGCCTTCGACTTTTTTAGGTTAGTTATACTTTCTTGTCTTGGAATCTATTTTTTTATGATCTTGCGTACGATACAATTATTATTTTCTAATATGATCTTAACAGTATATATACCCGGTTTCATTTTATTCAGAGAAACTTGTTTAACAATATTTTCCTTTATAACCACCTTCTTTCCTAATACATTAAATATCTCGATTTTATATATATTTGCTTCGGTTTCAATATGAAGTATATCATTTACAGGATTAGGGTATACCAATAGATTGTTTTGATCAATTTCAGAAACGGAATTAATTGATGTATTCTCAAAATATTGCATCACTCCATAATATTCCCCAACAAGTAGATCCATATCACCATCATTATCTAAATCAACAAAATCAGGTTTTGGTTGAGAATCAACTGCACTTAAACCAAAAGGGTTTTCCTGTGGAGGAGCAAATTGTGGATTAACGGATGATCCTATATTTTCAAAATACTGCATTGCACCACTATTTTCACCTACAAGTAGATCCATATCACCATCATTATCTAAATTAACAAAATCAGGAGCTGCATGAAAATCAACTGCACTTAGACCAAAAGGATTTTCCTGTGAAGGAGCAAATTGTGGATTGACGGATGATCCTATATTTTCATTATAATACAATGCACCATTTTGCTTACCATAAAGTAAGTCCAAATCCCCATCTCCATCTAAGTCGGCAAAAGTTGTTTTGATTTCAGAATAAATCGTTAGTCCAAAAGGATTCAACTGAGGAGTAGTAAATTGCGGATCTGTTGGTGAACCAATATTTTCAAAGTAATACACTTGCGCCCCGTAATAGCCTATACCTTCTCCAACAAGAAGATCTATATCACCATCGTCATCTAAATCAACAAAGGTCGGTAAAGCGCGACGATAAACTGACACTAACCCGAATGGATTTAACTGAGGTGCTGAAAATAGGGGAATAGTCTCTGAGCCAATGTTTTCAAAATATTGCATATTTCCGTTATAATTGTTACCCTCACCGACAAGTAAATCAAAATCATCATCTCCATCCAGATCAGCAAAGGTTGGAATAGCAAAAGAAAGAGTTGAAACTAATCCAAATGGATTTTCAATGGGACCAGCAAATGATTGCGCTGTTGTTTTATTCGTAAACGAAATACCAATAATTAAGGCTACTGCACCCAATATCTTTTTTAGATCAATGTGTGAAATTACAAATAATAATTCTTGAACCAGTTTTTTGATTTTCACAACCAGTTTTTTAATTTGATCTATTGCCTCCTCTTTGTGATACAATATCAAATGTTTCAATTTGTCAGCTAAAACTGAAAGCTGACGTTTTTTTCTAGCGTAAGGAATGTGTTTCATGGCAGTATGATTTTTAAAGTGTATAAATTTATTATTTTTTCATTTTTGCCCAATATGATGTCTCCGGGGTCATCAAGCCTGATTTGTAATCCGGAGTAATAGTATTCAAAATATTGGGTCTGATTTTATCAGCTAATATATGGACATCGTATATCTCATCAAGAGAACTCAAATAAATAATCTTCCCCGCAATATTTCCGGTTGGAAAGTGAATCACCATAATCCCCGATTGATTTGCTTTCTCAGCAAAATCGAGTTTGCCAAAAGTTGAAGATTTTTTACGCAATTTTGACAAGCCAATAAATAGATAATCTTTATGTAGTGACATACCTCGAACAAATCCTTCAAGTTTTACAACTACATCATATTTTCCACTATTGATATCAACTTTAATCAGTTCACCTGTAGCAGATAAAAGCACATACAGATCTTCACCAAATAATCTTGGAGAGTGTGGCATTGCCAGATTTTCAACAATTGTTTCACTGGTATCCAAATCAAATATCACCCCGGTTTTGGTAATATTATCGCGCCAGCTTTGAAAACTATTGCCCTGATTAAAGGCAGTTGCATATTTTGGAATCCTGTTTTTAAGTGCCATCCCGTTTAAATGACATCTGTCCTCTGAAACTAATTTATCAATAAAGGGAGGTGTCCAATATGGCGTGAAATTATAGTTATCATCAATTTTTATAATACAAGAAAAAAGAGTATTCACTGCAAAAAGACTTCCATTATTGCCAAAGTTTAAATCATGAATATCCAGTGAACCTGTATGGTAAGTAATACGTGGCATATACAAAGCATCATATTTGTTTGGTGATTTTGGATAATGATGCGCTAGTTCCCTTGAATTAGAAAACACTATAATCTCATCTTTACAAGCTAAAGCGAGTTTATCTTTTTTCTCATTTTCAGCAACTCCCATCGGTTTTACAAAGCTTCTTGGTAATTGAATTAAGGAGTTTTCATCTTTTGGAGAAAGAAATATCAGTTTGCCAGCTTGATATGTAGAAATAGCAATGCTACAATTAAGTCTTGATAACAGTTCAGGTATTTGGGCAGTATATTGACAACTGAAGGGTGTCAAAGACTTTTTTGTGTCTAAATTCATTATTGAATTATACTTATTCATATGATTTAAACTATTTTAATCTGATCCTTTCGTTGTATTCCAACTTATGCCAAAGTTAATCAATTTATATTTAAATAGTTACATTTTTTTAAAATTAAATCATTGTATTAAACCCTTTTATTTCATAAATGCTTCATAGGGTATAAAATCAATGTCAGAAGCTATTGCATTTTCTTGAACTTGTTCCGGCGATTTTCCACCCGGAATTACCACATGACATGCCGGATGAGAGATACAAAACCTCAGACTAAGTTGTGCCGGACTATACGTAGGATATTTCTCAAATATGGGTCGATAATTGGCAAACTCATCCAAATAATCATTGAGTTTTTTCGGTGAAAGATTAAATCTTCTATGGTCGTTTTCACCAAATATGCTTTCACGATTAAATTTACCGGACAGCAAGCCAAATATTAGAGGAATACGAACAATAACTCCTGTTCCGTACTTAAGAGCAAGAGGAAACAAAATATCTTCGGCTTCTCTCTCTAAAAGGTTGTACCTTACCTGTATAACATCAATTAGTTCATGATGTTTTTCTAAGATATGAGCCTGTGATGTTTCTTCAAAAGATTGTACACTCCATCCTGCATGTTTAATCTTCCCGGCAGCTTTTAAACGCTCGAGAGCTAACCAAGGTTCATCCTTTTCCAGAATTTCAAGATTTGGACTGTGTAACTGAAGAATATCTAGTGTCTCAATA
>JBDLIN010000372.1:0-3401 GCA_039714835.1 Bacteroidota bacterium
ATGGTGTAAATTGGACGAACAACACTAACTGGTTAACTAATGATCCTGTATCAAATTGGTATGGTGTCACAGTTTCAAGTGAACGTGTTTCACAGTTGAATTTAAGTCTGAATAATCTAATTGGAACCATTCCACCGAATTTTGCCAATCTTACAGCTCTGATAGAGTTAAATCTAGAAAGAAATGATCTATCCGGTTCTTTCCCTCCAGAAATCTTAGCTCTAGTCAATCTGACAAGTTTAATTATTAGAAACAATAATTTTACTGGTCCAATCCCAAATAATATTGATGTACTTTCTAAACTTGAAAGACTTTCATTATTTAATAATCCATTTAGTGGGCATCTACCTCCTGAAATTGGAAATTTATCAAACTTAATTAATATTCGCATTGCAGGAACTGATATTGATGGACCGATCCCACCAGAATTTGGGAATTTAATCAATCTAACATATCTATCACTTAGACAAAATGATTTATCTGGTAATATACCACCAGAACTTGGTAATCTCACTAATTTAGATGACTTAGAACTATACGGCAATGAATTAACCGGTGAAATCCCTCCAGAACTTGGGAACTTGAAATTGAAAGGTCGATTATTTTTACACGCAAATCGCCTTATCGGATCTATACCAGCTGAGTTGGGGAATTTAACTTCTATCGATAACTTGCGTCTAGAAAATAATAAATTTACTGGGACAATACCTATTGAGTTAGGTAATTTAATTAATTTAAGAATTTTGTTTTTATATGGTAATCAGTTATCTGGATCTGTTCCAAATGAGATTACTAATATTACTGGTTTAGAAAAATTTAGTATCAATCATAATGAATTAACCAATCTTCCAGATCTATCTCCATTAACATCTTTAACGGAATTATATATTCAAGATAATAACTTTAATTTCGACGATATTGAACCAAATATTGGCATTGCAACAACTTTCACATATTCACCACAGGATAGCATTGGAGTAAAGTTAGATACAACAATCGATAGAGGTTCAAGTATAGCTTTCACTATTTCTGCTGGGGGGAATAATACTGCGCATCAATGGATGAAAGATGGTGTTGAAATATCTGGCGCCGAAGACAGCTCATTTGCTATTGATTCAGCTAAAACAACTGATACTGGTACTTATGTTTGTAAGTCTACAAATACACTTGCAACCGAATTAACTTTGTTTAGTAAACCATTTAATCTAATTGTTGATGAACCTTTTGATATTGCAGATGATCCTAGTCGATTACCAGATGCTTATAGATTGTATCAAAACTACCCTAATCCGTTCAATCCAAGTACAAAAATAAAATATTCCATCCCGATTCCCTCCCCTTCGCAAGGGGAAGGAGTAAGAGAGGGGTTGTTTGTCTCTCTTAAAGTTTTCGATCTACTTGGAAGAGAAATTGCAACACTTGTAAATGAACAGCAACAATCGGGTTATTACGAGGTGGATTTCAAAGCGGATAAGCTTACAAGTGGAATATATTTTTATAAACTAAGAGCGGGAGTGTTTCTTAATACGAAAAAGATGACTCTACTTCGCTAAAATTTAAAAAGAAATAAAAGGATTATCAGGAGGACAACAGATGGATCTTGAAATTCATCCCCATGATATAAGCTGGTGGTTTTGGTTTGTTACATTTTTATTTATTGTAGCTGCTCTTCTAGGTTATGAAAATGGATATTCCACGGTCATTGTTATTAGTGCCATACAAGTATTCTACTTCTGGCTGAAGGAAAAAAGCTTTGCAGCCTTTCCTACCCAAATACGAATTGTATATTTCCTTTATACACTTTTCGGTTTATGGGATGAAGTACGTTTTATACTGTTTATCATCCTTTTAATAGGAACTATAATGGTTACTTTTTTCGGCCGCTGCAGTATTGCTTTAGTATTAAAAAATATGCCTTGGAATAAGGAGCGTAAGGCAAGATTGAATTAGAGATGAAAATAAATTATGTGTTAGATAGAAATAATAATAAAAAGGCGTTTCAGATGAAATGGAAAAATCTTTTTTTGTACTATAGCGTATTCTTATTACTCTTATTTATCTTTGGTTGTTCCAAAGAAGTTGATAACAAAGCATTATCATCAGATGGAGTTAAAATAAGTTTTGATGTAGTGGGAGAGGGAGAACCAACACTTGTATTAATTCATGGTTGGAGTAATAACAGAACCATCTGGGATGCACAAGTTTCTTATTTTTCCCAAAAATATAAGGTGGTTAATATTGACCTTCCAGGATTTGGAAAGTCTGGGAACAACCGTCAAAACTGGGATATGGCATCATTCGGAAATGATGTTGCAACTGTTATTAAAAAGCTTGATCTAGAGAAAGTGATACTTGTTGGTTTTTCTATGGGAGGTCCGGTTGTTATTGAAGCAGCTAATATAGTTACCAAGCAAGTTGCTGGAATTGTTTTAGTTGATGTACTTCAGAATATAGAAATGAAATATTATCCACCTATTGTTAGCTATGTCGATAGTATGATGATGGATCTTGTAACTAATCCCACCAAAGAGAAAATGGTTGGACTTGGATTTATTAAAAGAAATCCCGATACATCATATCAGCGTGTATTATCTATGTTGAACGATGTTTCAATGGTTGGTTGGAGAGAATCGATAAATGATTTCATGAGATGGAGTAATGAAGATATAAACACCTCTCTTGAAAAATGTCAGGCTCCTATTACTGCAATTAATTCAGATATGGACCCAACAAATGTAGAAGCATTCAGAAAACTCGCTCCTTCATTTAAAGCTAAGATTGTTCCTGATGTAGGACATGTTATTATGTGGGATGCCACAGAGGAGTTCAATCGTCTGCTTGAAGAGAGCATACAAGAATTTCTACATAAATAGGATTTTATAATAAATGAAAAAAATCAATAACATTTAGTCAATACCAAATAATTAGGAGGTAGTTATGCCAACACAAAAATTAAAGAACGCTCTTGATGAGAATAACATCAAATATGTAACAATTAATCATTCCCAGGCTTTTACTGCACAGGAAATTGCTGCTTCAGCTCATATTAAAGGGGATGAATTCGCTAAAACAGTAATACTAAAAATTGATGGGAAAATGGCTATGGCTGTATTACCAGCTTCATACTCTATCGATTTTAGTGAGCTAGATCAACTGGGTTTAGGTGAAAGTGTCAGACTTGCAAATGAGATGGAATTTAAAGACAGATTTCCCGGATGTGAAGTAGGTGCAATGCCCCCTTTCGGAAATCTTTATGATATGCCTGTATACGTTGCCGAAAGTTTGATGAAGGATGAGGAAATTGCTTTCAACAGTGGAACACATAAGGAATTGATCAAAATGAAAACAGAAGACTATGTTAAACTTGTTAATCCGCTTACTCTAAAGTTTTCCAAAAAATC
>JBDLIN010000373.1:0-3388 GCA_039714835.1 Bacteroidota bacterium
GGAAAAGAATGGGAAAAAACTAATTGTCTGGTTATTCAAATATTAATCACTCTTATTCCATCCTATTCCAACTAAGAAATTACCATAAGATGAAATCTATATGTGACCTAAGTAGCTGAAATAGATTTTGATGCTAATATAGAAGCAGTTAAATTTATCATTTATAAAAATAACCAATAACTAACGTTATCTGGCAAGTGGCACTTATATACATGTATGCTTGTATGCATCTAACGAGTTAGGAGCAAAATTTGAAAAATGAGACTACACCGATTAAGCATAAAAGGATTTAGACGATTAAAAAGTGTTGACCTTTATTTTGGTGATGCAACTTTCCTAATCGGACAAAATAATACAGGAAAAAGTTCGATTTTGAAAGCAATTGAATTATTACTATCTGCGAAGAAACAACTCGCTAGTAATGATTATTATTCTATAATTGATGAAGATACAGGAGAAACTAAACCTGACACAACAACGATAATATTTGAGGGAGAATTTAGAGACTTACCTGAAGAATCTAAAACTTGGCGAGGATTTAAAGGAAGAATTTTCACATATGACACTCAAGAAGAAACAGGACTTTCTGTTACCTATCGCAAAACATATGAATTAGGTAAAGATGTAGTAATTGAATTTAAATCAAAAGTTAGAGAATTAAATCCTATTTTCAATGAATGTAAGAAGCCTCAAGATTATATTGATGCAGGAATAAATTCAGGTACAATTACAGGCATATTTCCTGAATTAGATAAAGTGATTGGGAAAAGTAAGGCTGCTTTAGTAAATTTAGAGTCATTAGATGAAATATGGGAAGTTCAAGAAGAGGAAACTTGGTTTAAAAACCCTGGAGGAATACCAGGTAATGTTTTAAAAATGCTTCCACGATTTCTATTAATTCCTGTTGACACAGCAATTAATGAAATTCAAGGAGCCAATAATGGTGTATTAGGTAAAACATTATCAGAATTGTTTGATACGGTTCGTGAAAGTTCTGATAATTTTAAAACTGCACAAGAGTATCTTGATAAGTTAGCGGAAGAGCTTGATCCTTCTGATGAAGATTCAGAATTTGGGAAAATGATGATAGACCTTAACACGGTTTTGTCTAGTATTTTTCCAAAATCTCAACTACATGCGACTACAGATTTAAGTGACCCAAGTAAAGTTTTAAAGCCTTCATTCAATGTTGAGATGTCAAGCAACGTAAGAACTTCTGTTGAGAATCAGGGAACAGGTATGGTTAGAGCTGCAGTGTTTGGAATGCTAAGATTTAGACAAAACTGGCTTTCACAAAGAGAAGATGAGAATGCCCGTTCTTTAATTATTTGTTTTGAAGAACCTGAAATATACTTGCATCCAAGTGCGGCAAATCAAATGAGGGATGCCATATATGATTTAAGCAATTCAAATTCTCAAATTATATCTTCAACACATTCACCTTATATAATTGATATTTCGAGAAGGCCAAGACAAGTCCTTAATAGATTAGCAGAAAATGGAAATTCTATTAATGCAGAACCTTTCACTGTAACAGATTCTTTCAAAAACCTTCAAGGAGATGATAAAGCCTATGTGAAAATGCTAATGAAAATTGATGATTATATCGCTAGAGCATTTTTTACGAATAATGTTGTAATCGTTGAGGGAGATACTGAAGACATACTAATAAGAGAGACGCTAGCTCGTTTACCCAAAGAAAGCTATTTAAATTTAGTTTCCAATTTTGAAGTTATAAAAGCAAGAGGTAAAACTTCAATTATTGGGCTTGTGAAATATTTGACTTCTATGGGTATTAAACCAATTGTTGTTCATGATAGGGACAATGGAGTAGATGGAGCAGTAATATTTAATGACCCAATAAAAGATGCAGTTGGTGAAAATGGTACAATTGTACAGATGCATGAAAATGTTGAAGACGAAATTGGATATGAGGCCAATTATGAAAAACCATTTAATGCATATCAACAGACACTTGCTTGGGGAGAGAATTGGGAAGATGTTCCTGAAAACTGGAGAGGTAAAATAAAAGAGATATTCAAAGAGTTTGTACCATAAAAATTCAGCCTCTAACAAAAAATATAGTGCATTTGGCAGATAGTACAAAAAATGAAGATGATAGCAATAAATAAACTTAATAGTAGATTGAAAATATGCAGCGTTAAATGACAAATACACTATATTAACCCGTTAGGCAGTATAAGAATACCATGAGAAAACAAAATCCATTTTCAATTTATGATTTTCTTGGATACTTAGTTCCTGGATCTATAGTTTTATATTCTTTATTAATTCATAAATATTTAAAAACCAACGAATTTTTCAAAATTGACGAATTTATTAATAAGATGTCTTCAGTTAAATTAGATAGTCTTCTGTTATTTATAATTCTTTCGTATATAATCGGACATTTAATAAATTTTATTTCATCAGTAACTATTGAAAAATATGCAAATTGGAGATATGGATATCCTTCAAAATATCTTTTGTCTATTGAAATTAGAGGCTTTTGGAAATCTATTGACCATTGGAAAGAGGGTATATGGAGAATTGGAATGATAATAATCCTTTTACCAATAATTTCATTGGACCTGTTATTTGGTAAATATTTGAATTTTAAACAGTTTTATCAAAAAGAATTAGACCCTCTTTTGAGGGATCTTATAGTTTTCAAAATCAATAAATTATTCAATAAAATTGGATTTGATAAGGTGGATAATTATAAGGAATTTAAGAATGGTAAAGCAAATGGTTATGATTTTCATCGCATAGTTACTCATTATGCTTATGAGAACAGCAAAAATCACCAATCAAAAATGAGCAACTATGTTGCGTTGTATGGATTTCTTCGCTCATTAAGTTTGATTTTTAATTTTATTTCTATTTACTATTTTCTAAGAACTTTAGTTTATTCATCATTTAATATTAAATCAATCTTAACCTTATTTATTTTAGGCTTAATTTCATATACATCTTTTATGGCATTTATGAAATTTTATAGAAGATACTCCCTTGAAGGTTTCATGGTGATAGCTATAGATCCAGAACTAAAATAATTAATACAGAACCTCATGAATAGACAATAGACCCCCAACGACTTATACTAAATAGATAGCTATTGGATTTGAATGTGTTTTTGATGAAAAATGGACATTATTTCCAGTTATTTATTTATGGAGCAATCCAAAAAATAAAATAACGTCCATTTCACAACAGATTTTTTTACAAATACTTCACATTAGAATAACCATTCCATAGGGTATCCCATCTATACAGCAAATAAACTTGACAAGTTGGCAAAAGTCAGGTTGTCAACATTTTTATTTAAAAATTATTTTTAGAATACAATAAGAGCTATCCTAGTTCGTTTCAACTCCTAGCAAAAAAT
>JBDLIN010000374.1:0-3378 GCA_039714835.1 Bacteroidota bacterium
AGCCCATGCTGCAAATAATGTTTTTGGGGCAATTTTTATTACAAGCGAATCATCGGTTTTTCAGACTTCTGCTTTGTTTACCCAGCTCAATATTAACCCGAAAGGAGAACTGATGGTATTAGTATTAACAGGGCTTGTGTTTATCGTTATTCTATGGCGAAAATATAACTGGGACATATCAATTATGAATAAAAAGATAGTAGACAAAGCGCTAGTCCCTGATGAAGTTAAACTATAATGTTATGAAAAGCAGGTTATTTTGAGGCTCATAGCTAATATTAAATTTAATACTGCAATTCTATAGTACTATTTGCCACGCTATACAATTGCGCGGGAGTAGGGCTAATAAAACCTATAGTGAATATGCGGGCCATACTTAGCTTGAAAATTTGTGTATATTTATGAAGTCGACAAAGCCAAAAATATTTATTTTAGAAAAAAATAAGCAAGATATATTTGGCCTTGCCTGTGCTAAGCGGAAAGTTCCTCAAACGTGTCATAGCAAAACTATTAGTCAGAATCACATACCCCTTCAAATATGATATTTAAATCTAAGAAAATAGAAACTGAAAGATTAAAAGCCTTATTCGGAAAGGTTAAAGACGATTATTATGATTTCGAAAAGGTTGAAGCATACTTTAGAAATAAGGATAATTCTAAAGCATTTCAGGTAATATCAGATAAGACATGTAATGACATGGATTTTGATGAATTATTCATGTATCTTGATAGAACTAATTCAAAAGTAGGACAACAGTACCTCTACAGCAAACTAAGAACAATTCCATCCAAATCGGAAGATGTTGAGTTAAGCGAAGAAATTATTAAGGAACTGTCAGGGAATTTAAATTTTAGACTTAAAGTACAAAGGTTACTTGAAAAGCTAAAGATGAATGATGCTTACTATATTACTTCTCTTTTTCAGGAAGAACATCTGAAAACACCAAAATGGTTTCCGCTTATTAAGTTATTATCACTTGCAAGTTTTACATCATTGCTGTTAATTCCCTTTTTTCCCGGTACAATGCTGGTTCTTATTGGAATTTTCATAATTAATATGGGCATACATTATTGGAATAAGAAAAACTTATTTAAATATTCAAATTCTATTCCTCAATTATTAAGATTAAATAAGGTTGCCGGTGAATTATATAAAAACAAGCTTTTACAGAAGATCGATAATTCTGTACCGGAGTCAATTACTGTTATTAACCAGATAAAAAACAGAATGTCTTTCTTTCAGCTTGAAGCTATGTTTCTGGGTGATTTGGAAATAGTATTCTGGACAATATTAGAATTATTAAAAACTCTTTTTCTTCTTGATCCATTATTACTTTTTGGTGTACTGAAACGCTTAAATACGAAACGGGAAGAAATTGAAAATGTATTTTCTTTTGTAGGGCAGGTAGACAGTTTGTTTTCAATTGCATCACTGAGAGATGGACAGGATAGCTATTGTGTCCCGAAAATCAATACCGAAAATTCAAATATTTCATCATCCGAAATATACCATCCATTAATATATAAGTGCACCAAAAACAGTATTAATATTTCAGATAAATCAATATTACTTACCGGTTCTAACATGTCAGGAAAAACATCTTTTATCAGAACAATTGGAGTAAATGTATTAACAGGACTAACTATAAATACCTGTTTTGCAAATTCCATTTCAATTCCAAAAACTAAGATCTTTTCTGCAATACGAATCAACGATGACCTAATGAACGATAAAAGCTATTATTTTGAAGAGGTTCTGACTATAAAAGAAATGCTTAAAGAAAGTAATAATGATAAAATGAATTTATTTTTACTTGATGAAATATTTAAAGGCACTAATACAGTTGAAAGGATCTCTGCCGGTAAAGCTGTTCTATCCGAACTTTCAGGTAATAACAATACTGTACTTGTATCTACTCACGACATAGAGTTGACAGATCTGTTATTTGACGAATATGAACTCTACCATTTTAGTGGAATAGTGGAGGACAAAACTGTAAATTTTGATTACAGGCTAAAGGCGGGAAAATTAAAAAACAGAAATGCTATACGCATATTACAAATAAATGATTATCCAGAAAGCGTTATTAACGAGGCTCTCGAAATATCAGAAAAATTGGATAAAATCACTATGACTGACACCGTATATACGTAATACATGGTGTTTGTTGATATACCTTTTTTCTATAACTGTATAATTAAAAAAACTTCGACTGAATCCACTTGAAAATTCGATGGTTTGTGCTTGAATAGTATGTGTAAGTAATACTGTGTTAATGTAAATAGAAACACCCTCAATTTTCATCGAGGGTGCTAATATCCACTTTTATCAACTGTATCTTATTTAAACTTATTTAATATTTTCTCCATAAATATTCTGACTGCTTCTCTTCTTCCGAATGAAAGTATGACTGTTAGTATATTAAAAGTTATCGACTTCGGAACTCCATTTTTTAATTTATTAGAAACTTAATAGGAGTTACTAGCCTTGATATTACAGTTATTTCAGTAATTTTTCATCTACGTTGTGTGCGCCACGTTTTCTTATTCATTAATCAGGTCATTTAATGAATAATTTTGATATTTATTTTTTCTGGTTTTTCGTAATTTTTTTAATTCATTTTTAGCTTGAATTTCTATCCAGAGCATAGGATCTGTTTTAAAAATATTTCCTAAAATTAATGCTAGTTCATAATTAATAGGTCTGTCACCACCAATTAATTTGCTTAGGTTTGAGGGATTTAAGCCAATATATTGAGCAAACTTATTTTGTTTAATATGTAGAGTTTTTAGATAAGATTTTAAAAAATCTCCAGCCAAACGAATATCTTGCCCTTCAGATTTTAGGTAATCCTCCATTCTGAATTTAATAGCTAATAAATCTACTTTACGTTTTTGTTCAATTGATTTTTCTTTAGATTTATTTAATAATATAGCTTGAAATTCATCAAAGCTGTCAGTACCAACATCCATACGATTTGTTATGATACCTTTATCGGGTTCTATTTTTTTATTCTTAGTCATAATTTTCTGTATAAATATTCGTTAATAAGTTTTTCTCCATTTTCCGGACTGATGAACATTTTTTGTCCTAATGCTAATTCTGCCCCATATTTTTCAGAGTACCATGGAATTAAATTGGTTTTAGCAGTAAAAGTTAAATATCCTTTATAGTTACTTTCTACTTTAAAACTTTCTCGGCAAGCAAAAGCTATTAAACATCCTGCGACGAAATCATATTCTTTATTTTTTCCAATATTATTAGGTGCAATTTCTAGCACATCCATGATTAACATTCCATTTTCAGCTTTTAATAGTAGAATTCCTTCTGTCGGATTCTTATTACCTATAATTCTAATAATATATGAACTGGAATTT
>JBDLIN010000375.1:0-3373 GCA_039714835.1 Bacteroidota bacterium
TAAATAAATACATCATGTATTAACAAGAATTTTATATTCTTTATCAATCAACTCCCAGGCTTCCTGAACATGTCTTTGTTCAGTTCTTAAACCAGAGATGGTAATTCTTATAGTAAACTTTCCATTTAAAATTGTGTGAGATAAGAACAATTCACCAGAATCATTTATTTTAGCTAACAAATCTTTATTAAACTTATTTAAACCTTCATCATCAGAAAAATTAGGATTGAGGGTTCTAAAACAAATAGTACTTAAAGGTACCGGTGCCAATCTTTCAAAGTTTGGATTTTCATCAATGTGATTTTTTAACTCTTGGGCTAATCGAATATGTTCCCTAATTAATTTAATCAATCCCTCTCTGCCAAAATATCGAATTACAAACCATAGTTTTAATGCCCGGAATCTTCTTCCCAATTGAATTCCGTAATCCATAAAATTAGTTACTTCATCATCTTCATCTGTTTTAAGATATTCATGCACCAAACTAAATGCTTGCTTTAACACCTCTTTTTTTCTTGTAAAGAGAACACTTATATCAATTGGCATGAACATCCACTTGTGAGGATTAACAACAAAAGAGTCTGCATGTTCACATCCATTAAGAATATTTCTCATTTCCGGAACAATTGCAGCAATTCCTGCATGAGCTGCATCAACATGCAGCCAGATATTTTCTTTTTGAGTAATTTCTGCAATTTCGTTAACAGGATCAATACTTGTTGTTGAAGTAGTACCGACTGTTGCTACAATACAGAAAGGAAGCCATCCATTTTTTTTATCTTCTGCTATTGCTTTCTCTAATTCAGATGGGATCATTTTAAATTGATCATCAACTGGAATTTTTCTTACTCCCTCTAATCCAATTCCAGCAAGAATAGCCGATTTATCAACAGAAGAGTGAGCTTGTTCTGATGCATAGAGTCTTAAACGAGGCATATTTTTTACTCCACCGAAACCTTTCTCGCGGATAGAGTATCCTTCAACATTTTCTCTGGCAGCAATTATCGCATGCATAGTACTATTCGAAGCCAGATCGTAAATAATCCCCCAAAAATCTTCAGGAAGACCAAGTAATTCCTTTAACCAATTAAGTGTTAGTTCTTCTAATTCAGTCGAAGCAGGATTTGTTTTCCATAACATTCCATTAGTATTAAATGCAGCACTCAATAACTCAGCGAAAATACCTGCACTGCTGGATGTTGAATTAAAATAAGCCATAAACTTAGGGTGATTCCAATGTGTTACACCAGGAACAATAATTTCATTTAGATCAGAAATGATTTGGTCAAAATTTTCTGGTTGTTCCGGTGGTGATTGAGGAAGAGATCGTTTTATTTCACCAGGTTTAACTCCAGGTAAGACCGGAAGATTTTCAAGATTAGTAAGGTAATCGTTTATCCAATCGATGAACCTATAACCGGTTTTAAGAAAATCAGAGGAATCCATATCTATGTTTTTACCCATTGAATAGCATCCTAAAACTTAGTGTTTTTAATCCAATCGATTACAATCTGAGTCAACTCAATTCTACAGCAAGAAAATGAATGTCCGCTTTTCATTATTCTTTCTTCAACATTATTAGAACTTTCATTAAGACTTTTAACCAAAGGTATATGATGAATTTCGAGTGGTGAAACTGTATCATATTCGGCTCCGACAAGCAGAATGTTTTTATCTTTTAATGTGCTATTTAAATTTAAAAGATTCCATTCATTTTGATTTGCTAGTATCTCATTGTAAAGTGAAAGAGGTTCACTACTATGAAAAATTTGTGTTCCATTTGCTAAGCCCTCAAATGTTGCCTCTTTAATTTTTTCATCTTGTTCGGTGAAGTGTGAAAAATATCCAAAATTAAAACCAGCTAAAAATGCAATATTTTTAATCTGTTCATACTTAACCGAAGTGAGCAATGCCGCAAATCCTCCAAAGCTATGTCCAATTAGAATAATCTTGTTTTTATCAACCCTATAGTTATTTTTAGCTGTTTCTGAATTTAAAAAATCTATTGCTGAAGCTACATCCTCTAATCCATTTGAAAATGAGAAATTACCGCCGCTTCCCCATGCACCTCGATAGTGGAAAACCACAACATTAAAGCCATACCTTCTAATCGCATGAGCAATATCATGATTTAATTCATTACCTGGAAAACCATGCAGAAGTAATATTGTTGGATGAGGCCCTAATCCAGCAGCTAAAAAAACAGTCCCGATTAATTTTGTGCCATCACTTGGAAATAATAATGGAGCCATTGATGCTGGGTATTCTTTTTCTTTAATTGGAGGATCTTCAACAACAGGATTAAAGTTTGTCATTTAATTCTCATTTTAATAGCAAATCAAAAATTAAGTTAGCTAAGTAACCTTAGATAATCAATGAATTATGAGTGCACTATTTGATATACAGATGTTAAATATTTAAATTAAGCAACCATTCAAGCAATTTATGTATATTTGCCAAGTTAATTATTTCAGAACAAACTATCTGATTATGACTGTTATATTTTCAAAAAAATGTGAAATAGGGTTGCAAGCTGTACTATACCTTGCTACTGAAGGAAAAAACAAACTTTTTAATGCTCAACAAATAGCTGATAAAGTAAAGCAGCCCAAAGAATTTGTTTCCAAAGTGCTGCAAACTTTAACTAAATCGGGAATTGTCGGTTCAAAAAAAGGAAAAAATGGTGGATTTTTTCTGGCAAAAAAGGCTAAAAAGATAAGACTAATTGAAATTGTTGAAGTAATAGATGGACTAGATGTATTTGATAATTGTGTGCTTGGTTTTTCAGGCTGTTCATCTGAAGAGCCCTGCCCTGTGCATGATAAATGGGGTGCATTAAGAGATCAAGCCTACAATATGTTAAGCGAAGAAACACTTGAAGAACTAAAAGATCTGTCAAAAGTTAAAATATCTTCTCTTAAATAAATTATTTTATTAGTGATATAAAAAGATCTTTCGATTTAGCAACATCAAACTTTTCGAAGTTTAGACTTCCATAAAAATTTAATTCTTTAAAAGAAAATGTGTTTAATATTGCTAAAATTGTTTCATAAGTATGAGGATAAATTTCTGTTGATAATAGCTCATGCTCCTTCGAATTTGATTTCGAGTATTTTAATATGTTGAATATTAAACAATCATCCGCAAAATCATAAAAGCGAACAAAGTGTAAATCTTTATTTTGAGTTATATTAATTATCCTCTCCTTATTAAGTAGAATTTGAGCATAATTAAGAATATGAATAATCGCCTGCCCATTTCGCTGTAAAACATCATTAATTTTTTTGAAGGATTGATTCAAATTTTTTGAGTTTATATTAGCAATAGTATTTCCAAAGGAACAAATGAATGTATATTTTTTATTAAACCGATT
>JBDLIN010000376.1:0-3372 GCA_039714835.1 Bacteroidota bacterium
TAATTACAGTTGCCATTATGATTCTATTTATAAGTGCAAGTTGTGCTACAAAATCAGAGAACATTAAAGGGTATGAAACTTCTCCCATGATGTATCAGGCTTATTCATGTGATCAATTAAATCTCGAATATGACAGGATTTGTAGACAATTAACTTCTGTATGCAAACAACAAGATGAAAGTGCCAATTTAGATGCAGTTGCAATGACAATCGGCATGATTATTTTCTGGCCTGCTTTGTTTGCCCTTGCTGCAACAGATGATGAAAAGCATCAAATATCCAAATTGAAAGGTGAAAAAGAAGCCATAGAGGTAGCGATGTCCAAATGTGAAGGTTTTCAAAAAGTTGAAATTAAGTATGAAACCAGGCAAGAAACTAAACAAGAAAGCTTCAATACTATAAATGGGGCAGGGGAACTTAAAACAAGTAATTATATACCTGCCATGTCAGGCCTTACAACTGCCAATGTTAAGGTAAACGAAAAAGAACCATGGACTGGCAAATGGAAAGTGGATTCAGTGTCGCAATTAAACGGTATATGGGCAATGAAACAAGAGGGTAAAACTGTAAAATCCATCAAAAGCAGCCATATTGGATTTAAGGGCAAAATTCAAGGGAATCAACTAAAGGGAAAAGTTGACATCGGCATTTATCTTCCCTTTATTGTAGAAATTTCCTCTGACGGAATGTCATTCAAAGGGTCATTAGACTATTTTGGTAATATACAATATATTTTAAAAGGCAATAGGATAGAATAACTTTAGCCTGCTCATGTTTCTGCTTTATATTTTTTTATAAATCAGCTCCTTAAGAATTGCAGATATCTCTATTAGTATCCATAAAAAGTAAGGCGATTGCCTGATCCTTCCCCAGAAAATTGGATACAGGGTTAAGTTCAATTTAATATTTTTTGTGTGCTCAAAAGCGAATATTCTGTCTATCATTATGGGGTGGTGCATTTTTATTGTTTCCCTATTATTTAATCTTCCATTGCTTAGTATTAGGAATGCCTAAAAGTCAAACTTACTTGAATCTGTTTGCAGTATTTTCCAACAAATCTTGATAAAGTATATTTTTGGTATCTTTAAGGATTCTGGACTCAGAATACTCCACCGTTGGATAATAATACTTGACTGTGATCAATCAATTTTCATACTTGTATATTACAAAATTGCTTTCCTCATAATTTCTGCTGAAAAGGGTTCTCCATGTGAGGGATATATTGTTTTTGATCCTTTATCCAATAGATTGTTCCAGCTTTTTTTTACCAGTGAAAGGTCATCAGCGAAGATAGGTAGCCCTGGACTGAGGCACAATGGAAATTTATTCATTGCCAGATCTCCCACAAAGGTCTCCCCAGATTCAAGTAGAACACTAAGCGATCCTTGAGAATGACCCGGAGTATACATCACTTTTCCAGAAATCCCGTACTCTTTTAAAGAAAAATCATTGTCTCCCATTACA
The DNA here is from genome assembly GCA_039714835.1 of Bacteroidota bacterium. Classification (GTDB taxonomy): domain Bacteria; phylum Bacteroidota; class Ignavibacteria; order Ignavibacteriales; family Melioribacteraceae; genus SZUA-22. The sequence goes on from JBDLIN010000376.1 coordinate 1,465, forward strand.
ATATCAACTTTCGCTATCTCTATATGGATAAGAAAAGACAGTGCTCCCATAAAACTGGCGAATGCTTTTCCCCACAAAGTAATACCAGGTGGAAGTGGTGGATTCCCATTTTCAAGCCAATCTTTTTCATTTTTATGCATTAGTATCTTTGCACCGGTCAATTCTTGAATCTCTTTGACCGCCCCGATATGATCCCAATGGCCATGCGTAATAATTATTAATTGAATCTCATTTGGATCGATTGAAATATTTTTTAAACCTTTGATGAACTCTGGTGCTTTTCTCGGAGCGCCTCCGTCAATCATAATAACACCTTCATCCTTGATTACATAGCAACAGTCAAATCCTACATTGATCGGAAAAATTTTAACGCTCATTTTAACCTCGATTCTTTTATGCGAATGGGAATACTTTATTAGTATCCTGTGCCCTGGCCTGCGTCAATTCATTATCATTAGCAAAAATATGAGGTAAAACATCCGGGGCTTTGTGAATCATAGATATGGATTGGGTTGGACATGTAGATACACAGAGCCCACAGCCAATGCACTTATCCAGATTAATACTCGCAATATCATTTTCGACTCGAATTGCATCCACTTGACAGCGATCAATACATATTTCACAGCCATCACAGGTTTCTGCATTCAAAGAAGCATAATAATTTGATTTAGTTATTACACCTGGATTATCATATTTTGTTATGTTGGCCAGGGCTTTACAACAGCAACCACAACAATTGCAAATGAACATCTTGTTATCTGCGTGATTTGAAGAAAAATGAATCAGGCCGTCTTTCTCAGCTTTTATTAGGACATCTTTAGCTTCTTCTTTTGAAATTTCCCGCCCAAGTTCATTTTCAATGTAATAATCAGCGGCAAAACCAAACATTAAACATGCCTCTAATAGCTTGCCACACCCATTGCCCATCATCTTTGCTTCCTTTCGGCAGATACAATCAGCAACAGCAAATCGGGTCTGATCTTCGATAACCTCAAATACTTTTTCATATGGCTGAATTTCGGTTGTGTCTTGTATTTCTTTTTGAATTGGAATGACACGAAATCCACTTACTTTTTTGGTCTTGTTCAGTGGCACCATGCCTTCTTGAAAATACTTTTCATACAATTTTATATTACTTTCAGTTAATCGGTTGACTTGAAACTCCCAGATACCGATCATCCAAGGAGCTAAGAAATAGTATATTATTTCTTCCGACTCTTTGTAACGAAGGATTAATCCTTTTTTCGACATTTGATATAGAATCTCTCCCAAATCGTTTTTATCTTTATTCATCCTTTCTGCTATCGTTGAAACAGTTTCAGGGAAAGGCCCCAAGGATAATGCAATTTTTGCTTCATTAGCAGAATAAAGGTTTTTCAATATTTCTAATTCTACGCCACTTGCTGTTTTCGGGAACCCTTGTGGAAACAAGTCTAATCGTTCCCTGAGTTTTTCATATATGTTAGACATCACAACGTCTCCTTAAAAAAATTGTTAACATTTCAGCATCATAAAATATTGGTTTAGTGGGATGATTTTTAGTTATCCAATCAATTGATTTTATAAAGCTCATGAGGAATGTCCTTTATTAAAATTTTAATAATTATAGTCAGATAGGCGATTTAACTGATGCTGATTGAGAAAGATTAGCAAGTTTATATTATTCGAGAATGAGAGTCAAAAAGAAGTGTCGGCGCCTATATTCATATGGACTCTGACATTATTAATGTTTTTTAATATCGAATATAAAATATCATGTCAATAGGTATAACCACATAATTTTTAAAGAAAAATAAATATTGTTTAATGATGCTTAATATTATGAAATTAACTTCTCATTATTCAATGAAATGAAAAAATATTAGGAATTTATTTCTCTTCATATCCAAAAAGTTATGACTACTT
>JBDLIN010000377.1:0-3355 GCA_039714835.1 Bacteroidota bacterium
ATAAACTTCTACTATATACCGAAATTATACGAAAAAACATATGTAAAATTCGGGTACTTTCTCTAATTATTTGATGAATTTTACCATTCTCGTTTCATCATTTGTCTTCTCTAACTATTTCTTCAAGGGCAACATCAGGACAGTTTCTTTCTCGAATAAAACCTATTAAATTTTTAGAAACTGATCTGATCCTTTTTTCAATTTTAGGATTGATGCACTCCCCTTTTCCATTAAATTGTTCTTCAATCTTCGGAATTGAAGCACTTCCAGGAAGAATTATTCCTCCAACATGAGCAAGTACACCACGTAAACTTTCAATAGATTTTATTGCTCCAATCTCTCCAGAAGCCACACCAATTAGTCCAATTGGTTTTCCAGATATTTTTGATGGATAACCAAGGTTTTCTATTATCAATTTTAAAACTGCACTATAAGTGCCATGATATTCCGGAGTGGCTATTATAATTCCAGAAGCTTCACCAACAATTTTCTGAATCTTTTGAGGATCTTTGGAAATAGATTGCTCACCAGGAAATGGTAAACTCAATTCAATTGGATCAACAATATCAACACCGATTTCATGATGCTTCTTTAGTTCACTAATTGTTAGTTGAGCAGCAATACGAGTTTTGCTGTTTTTTCTCTTACTGCCAATAATTACAGCAATTCTATATTTTATATTTTCATCCAATACGTTCCTACCTTTCTAAATATAGATATTGAATTATGCCCCGTGCTTTTCTTTAAAATCTTTCATCATCCAGTTTTTAGCTAATATCAATCCAATTGGTGTGACAATTGCTATAAATGCGTATATCAACCACATCATTTCTGTATTCATTTCTGATGGAGCTGTATCCAATGGACAATACTGCATTAAGAACCATCCAGAATAAAATCCGGTAACTACTTTTGTTAAAAACCAAGGAAATTGTCCAACTCCCATATATAATCCAGTCATCCCTTTAGGTGCTACTTCAGCTATCCACTGAAGAAATCTTGGCTGCCACATCGCTTCACCTATGGTCATGATTAAGATATATGTTAAGAAAAGATATACACTTGGACCAATTACTAATAAAAATGTTGGAATTGACATTACAATAGTACCATAGATCATCATCCGATAAACATTTGCCTTAGCTGTTAGCCCCGCTACAATAGGCGCTAAGAAAAATATAAGAACAGGATTAATATTTGAGAATATCTCAAAATATTCACTCACAAATGTACCAGCAAATGCCCTATCCAAATAGTATGGAACAGTAAGCCAGTTATGAGCAAATAATGTTTGTACAGGAATCAATATGAATATAAAAAAGGAAAACCTTTTATCTCTGAATGGATGGTACGGCCGCTTACGTAAAAATTCATATGCTGATAATCCAATTAAAAGTACAAATAGAGTGAAGAATAAATCAATGGAATACTCTGCTCCAATACTAATGCTAAAGTTTAATGAGGATGAAAAAGCAAAGTCTGACAAAAGGAAAAAGACTACTGCAAGCGCTACCAATATCAGTAGGAGCACATTATTGACTTTCGGCATTTTTACTTCTTCTTTATCAGAAGATTCTTCGCCATTTTCTGAAGTTTCAGCTAAAACTTTCTTCACGGCTTCTTCATCATTTTTCTTACTAAGCATGATTACTGAAACAAGTAATGCAATTCCAGTAATGACGACGTAAACCCAAAATACAGCGGATAATCCATTTGGTGGGAAAGTAGATTCGAAACTTTGTCTCGTAAAAGAGGAAATAAATCCAGAAAGAAATGCTCCTAAATTCATAAAACTATATATCACTGCATATCCCATAGCTGCAGTTTTAGGTGTTGTGTATCTCTTTACACCAGCATATGCAGCGGGTTGATAAAGTCCATACGCTACTACCATAAAGAGCAATCCAACTATCATTGTAAAAAACATTGGAGACCAAAGACCATTTGCTAACGGAATAGTGCCAGAGAGGGCAACCAACACCCTTCCAACCAGCATTGAAAGGAAAGCAATTGCTAAGGATTTCCTTACACCGATTTTGTCAGAAAATCCACCTAACAACAACATCGAAAATGTTATACCACCAGTAACGGCACTATATATTAAGCTTGCTTGTGAATCAGCAAGAGAAATATTTTCTGATGAATATTTACCTAGAATTGTTAAAATTCCAAAATAAACTAGACCTTCCAATATATATGGTAAATTGATACCCCACAACGCTTTGGGAGCGTTTACAAATGCAACAAATGTATCGCCCAATTCATTAAATGCATCTTTAACTATTGTTATAATATTTTTTTTCTCAACTGTTTTAGATTCTTCCATTCAATTCCTCAATTAATTCAAACAATGTTTACTTCATTTTCTAATTTTATATTAAATTTTTCTTCTACCTTTTCGGTTATCATGTTGGAGAATTCTAAAATTTCATTTCCGTTAGCATTATTATGATTAACAATAACTAACGCTTGCTTTTCGTAGATACTAACATCTCCAACTCTCTGCCCTTTTAATCCACATTTTTCAATCAACCATCCAGCAGAAATTTTAACACTATTTTTATCAACTGGATATCCTCTCAGATCATTATGTTCAGATTTAATATTTTCAAATTGTTCTATTGAAATAGTTGGATTTTTGAAAAAGCTGCCTGCGTTTCCAATTTTATCTGGATTGGGAAGTTTGCTTTCTCTTATCTCAATTACTGCTTTCCTTATGGATTGTGGTGTAATATCAGAAATTTGATGAGATTCAAAGTAATTCTTTAACGCATCATACTTTACATTAGTTACATTTTCTCTTGATAATTTAAAAGTGACTGCAGAAATAAATATTTTGTCCTTCAACTCTTTCTTAAATATGCTGTCTCTATAAGCAAAATTACATTCCGAATTTGTGAATGTTTTCTTTTCCAATGTCTCCAACTCAATAAATTCAACAGATTCGATAACATCTTTCACTTCCACACCATAAGCACCAATATTTTGAATTGGTGAAGCTCCAACTGTTCCTGGAATTAATGACAGATTCTCCAAACCGTTATAGCCAGCATTTACTGTATATTCAACCAACTTATCCCAATTGTAACCGCTCCCGACTTTAATCAGAGCTTCAGTTTCAGAAATTATCTCTATACCACAGATATCATTCTTAATAACTAAACCATCAAAATCTTTTACAAAAAGTATGTTGCTTCCACCTCCAAGAATCAGTTTTTGCTCATTGCGATATGTAGCGTTTGATAATAATTCTTCAAGTGCATCAGCATTATCTATTTTACAAAAAGATTTTGCATTAGCTTCAACTTTGAAGGTGTTATAGGATTTTAATGATTGGTTTTCAAGTATCGTCATA
>JBDLIN010000378.1:0-3351 GCA_039714835.1 Bacteroidota bacterium
AATAAATCATTTTGTGAATCTCTCGTCATCTTTTGTTTTTCCAAGTTTATATACATTACGTTCAAGCCACCCATTTTTTGTTCCTTTTCTAAAATCAAATTCGGGAACGTAGGGTTTTATATCTAAAAGAGGTGTTCCATCTATAATATCAACATCTTTAATGTGTAGTATATTATTTTCAATTTTGTTAAGACGTACAATAGAAATTCCAATAGGATTTGGTCTACTTGGTGCACGTGTTGCAAAAATTCCATGTTCATTATCATCCATAAATGGTTTAACCTTTAGAGAAGTTTTCTTTGATAAATGAAAGTGATAAATTAAGAAAATATGAGAAAAATTTTCTAAATCTTGTAATCCGTCACTAAATTCAGAAAATATTTCTACTTTCCCTTTATTATGCACAGAAGCAGTAGGTTGGATTGGTGTTCCTTTCGGCTCTTTGAAGGGTGTGTGTATTATTCCGATTGATTTGTATCGTATTTCGTTCATTTTAAATTTGTTTTGTAACTTCCCACTACACGCATTGCGTCATGCCAAAGGCAGACAAGTATAGCAGGGCTATATGTTATATTATTATTCGTATAACACGAAAATTTCCGGTTATGACGTACTACCTTCATCAAAGACAGAAATTTATTTAACTTTTTTTACTTTTTTCAGTTTCTTCTTTTCACTACTTGCTGCATAATCCATTAACCATTCCTGTAGATTGACAGTACCTTGATTATATAGTTTGTGGTTCATGGCATAGTTTCTATTTGGAAGCAGTATGCGTGCTTTCTGATTATCCTTTAATGAAATATCAAGTAAGGTTTCTTTTATAGATTTTTTTATTGCTTCATCCTCAATAGGAAATAAGGTTTCAACACGACGATCTAAATTTCTCTGCATTAAATCAGCACTTCCAAGATACATTAGTTCAATGCCGCTATTATAAAAGTAATAGGCTCTACTGTGTTCTAAAAACCTACCAACAATGCTTCGTACAATAATATTCTCACTAAGACCAGGAACCTGAGGTACTAAGCAGCAAATTCCTCTAACAATAAGATCTATTTTCACTCCATGTTTTGAAGCTTCGTACAGTGCAGCTATGAGCGTGGGATCAACAAGGGAATTCATTTTAAAGATGATATGTGCTTTTCTCCCATCTTTTGCAGCGTCAATCTCATCTCCTATGAGTTTAAGAAATCTACTTCTGACATTTAGAGGAGCTACTAAAAGCTTTCGATATTTTTTCTGTTCGGAATATCCGGTCAGATAATTAAAAACTTCAGAAACGTCATTACTGATATCCTCATCATCAGTCAGTAATCCATAATCAGTATAAAGTTTTGCAGTTGAAGGATTATAGTTACCGGTACCGAGATGAACATATCTTTTAACACCACTGGTCTCCTTGCGAACAATAAGGGTCATCTTAGTGTGAGTTTTTAATCCAATTAAACCATAAACAACATGAACTCCGGCTTTTTCAAGTGCTCTAGCCCAAAAGATATTATTTTCCTCATCAAATCGGGCTTTAAGTTCAACTAAAACTGCAACCTGTTTCCTGGATTCAGCTGCTTCAATAAGATATTTGATTATTGGTGAGTCAGGACCAACTCTATATAAAGTCTGCTTAATTGCTAGTACATTTGGATCACGTGATGCTTCTTTTATCATATCAACAACAGGTGAGAAACAATCGTAAGGATGATGAAGCAATATATCATGCTGATTTATCATGGTAAAAATGCTGTCTCGCTCTTCTTCGTCAAACATTCTGGATAATACAGGATGAAATGGCTTTTCTTTTAGATGATGAAGAGGGAGTCCATATAGCATCATAACACTGCTTAATCCCATAGGGCCATCTACAATTTGTAAAGCACCTTCAGAGATTATAAGATTTTTTGTTAAAATCTCAATCATAAAGTCAGGCATATCTTTTTCAACTTCACAACGAACAACAGAACCGAATTTTCTTCGCTTTACATTTTCTTCAATTACTGCAAGGAGGTCATCCGCTTCATCTTCTTGTATAGCAAGATCAGTATTTCTAGTTATTCTAAATTTGTGAGCAGAAATGACTTCTAAACCGGGGAATAGAGAATTGATATTATATTTGATCAAATCATCAAGCCAAATGTATTGAGCTAAAATATTTTCATCATTGTTTAATTTGTCTTTTGGAATAATTTCCTCTAATCGAATTAGTCGAGGAAGAATGCTGGGAATTTTAAGTCTAGCAAAGTAAAGCTCAGAATTAGGTTTTTTTACTTGAATTGCATAGCTCAAACTAAGGTTTGAAATATAAGGGAATGGTCTTCCCGGATCGAAAGCTAATGGTGTTAATACCGGATATATTTCGTTATTAAAATAATCAGATAATATTTCTTTTACTTCCTCTGAAAGATCTTCAATATCTGAAATTAAAATGCTATTTTCCTTTAACTCATCAAGGAGTCTGTTTTTCCAGTAATTGAGTAAGGTATCAACTTGTGGTTTGATCAATTCCTCAGCTCGTTTTAATTCCTCTGTCGGAGTTAATCCATCAATACCCGGTTCGATAATATTTGCTCTTATCTGTTCTCTTAATCCGGAGATTCGAATCATATAAAATTCATCGAGATTTGTAAAGTAGATTGATATGAATTTGATACGATCGAGCAAAGGAAGTTCGGGATTCAAGGCTTCCTCTAACACACGTTTGTTGAATTCAATCCAACTAAGATCACGAGAAAAGAAATTTTCTCGCTTAAAATATTTTGCTAAATTGCCCTTCGTTAATTTCATGATTCTATCATAATGATTTAATGATCATGTCCTTCATGTTCTATCTTAACTGCAGATGAGAAATTATCAAGATCATAATCTATATTGCCATCCGGCTGAGGCCTTTTCCTTATCACTACACCAGCCTTATTAAAAAATTCAACTGCAAGAGTATCATGATAATCTGAAAAAATAACAATTTCTTTAATTCCTGCACCAATCAATGCTTTTGCACAAGTTGTGCATGGCATATTAGTTACATATGCTGTTGCTCCAGATGGATTAGTACCATGTATTGCACATTGAATAATCGCATTCATTTCAGCATGAGTTGTTCTAACACAATGATTTTCAACTATTAAACAGCCGTCATCTTCACAATGTCCATCACCTGGTATTGAACCATTATATCCGGTAGCAACAATATGTTTGTTTTTTACTAAAACACATCCAACATGCATTCGTGGACAAGTCGCTCTTTCGGAAACTAGCATTGCGACCTTTAGAAAATAATCGTCCCAAGAAGGTCTATGACTATGTTCACTCATTCTAATCCTTTCTATTGAATAATATTGTGCAAATATATGAATT
>JBDLIN010000379.1:0-3350 GCA_039714835.1 Bacteroidota bacterium
GATAATAATTTTTTCGCTCTCTCTTCAAAAGAATTACTTCCACATGAAAACAGAAAAAATGCTACAGCAAATAGAATTAGTAATTCTTTCCAAATTGATTTTAACATAAAAACTCCAAAATATATTTCATTTTAAAATAGTCAGAGTATTAGTGATTGAGCACTAACAACAAGCTAAGATATAGAGATTACAAACAGCAAGATAGGTTCTTACTTGTCTTAATCCCCATCTTTGATCCAATCTTCTTGAAATCTGATATATTTAATTGTATCATCATCACCGGGACCTTTATGATGCTTATGATAACTATAAACAACATGTATCATCCCATCCTTTCCTTGAATAATTGAGGGATACGCAGCTTTATTTCGTTTTCCTTTATCTTCATTTAAATCAAGTTCTAGATGACGGTTATATTTCCAAGTTTTTCCTTCATCTTCAGAGAGTGAAACAGCTAATGTATATCTACCTTCTTCTGTATCATTATAAGCAATAACCCAATGGCCATTTTTTAATGTAACAATATCAGATCCAGAACCTGAATTTGGGAGTTCAGAATCTGCAACTAGAGACCAAGTTAATCCATTATCTTTTGACTCACTTACCGGATGACGGTTTGGTGGAGGTCCATTATCTCTCATATAAGCTACAATAGTCCCATCCTTTTTAAATGCCATTGTTGGTTGAATATTACCAATACCAACTAAAGGAGTACTGAATTTCCATGTCTGACCAAAATCATCAGTAATTGCCATAATGGATAAATCCAATCCATCAGAATAGAATGGAATAATGATTCTATTTCCAATTTGTAAAGGCTTATTTTTTGTTTGCCATCCCATGCGTCTAAAATAAGGGTAACCGAGTTGTGCGCTTTTTCTAGTACCATCTTCTAAAAAAATATCTCCCCCTTTAATCATATCTTCACCACGGGATTTTGTAAGCAGTTCCTCTGCAAATTCTTCAAATTCTTTTAATTGTTCTTCAGATACTCCACTTTGTGCAAACAGTTTTCTATGTTTTTCAACTTGTTTCTCAACAGATTTAACAAATTTATCATTTGGCTGAATACCCTTTTCAGTTTTATTACCAGGTTTGAAATGAATAACATCTTGCCAATCCCATTCTGGAGGTCCACTTTTTTGCATATAATTAGTACTTGTTCTATATTTTGGTAATGATGTTGACCATTGATTTGCAATAACAGTGTACCAAACTAACCAGAGAGTCTCTTGTTGATCAATAAAAAGGACTGGATTGATGTCTGGGAATTCTGGGACATCAGCCATTAAAAATGGTTTAGTCCAACTTTCTTCACCTTTAAGTAAACGTGCACCCATTATTCTAACATCATCTGCCCATCGTTCTCCGTGCCCTTGAAACCAGGCGGCAAGCATATCTCCATTAGGAAGTTCAACAATTGTCCCACCATGAGCATGTTCTTCTTGTGATGGGAAGATTTCTACTTGCATAAATTTTTGTTGTGCAGTTTGACATGAAACAAATAGTAAAAGAGAAAGTGTTAATAATTTAATTTTCATTTTAGTTCCATATTTTTCAATAAAATGTTTACTTATTGTTCATTATAAATTGTGTGTGTGATCCTTTATTAACCACAAAGGACGCGAAGTATCAGTAAGCAAAACAGCTACCAGTCTATAAAATATTCTTTACTTTAATTCAGCAAGCTTTTTTAATAACGACTTGAAATCATAACGATAATATGGCTCTTTTGCTGCTGGTGTATTCAGTCCGGCATTGGCTACCCAAAATTCCATTGATTCAGGTGCAAACAAAGCGTTGTGTAAATTACTTTTCATTGCAACTGGTCTATCCATTAAATGAATAGCTGTTTCTGCATCAATTTTTCCAAAATTTTCTTTAACACGTTCAACCAATTTTTTATATCTTTTTCCAGCAGACATTAACACAGCATCCTCAACCGGTTCATCTAGGGTTTCAACTACTTGATTAGGCTTAATCTCAATAAATCTCTCAGGTGAAGTTGATAAACCTCTCGCATCCGGAATTTTACTATCAGAAATCACATAATAATATTCACAAGTACGGGGAGTTTCACGAAATATTGTTAATGCTTCATCTAAATTGTTGGCTCTTTCAAGACCATCTCTCATTAGAAAAGCCATCGGCATGCCATCCCAGTCACCTTCACCTTTGCCTCCCATTTCACCAAATGTAACTTGTTTTTCATTCATACCAGTTACAGAACCAATGAATCCAGTATAACTAACATTTGCAAATGCATTATAGTTATCAGGACTAACAATATAAACTACCGCATTGAATTGTAAACCTAGATCAACTATGTAATCAAGAACTCTTCCATGATAAAGTTTTCCGTCAACTGTTGCGGAATTAAAAACGGCAAATCCAGAGCAATGAAATAATGCCGGAAAAACATTTGTTAATTGAATTTCCTTTAATGGTATTCCCGAAGTTTCAGCCATTCCAGCCATCTCTTCTTGAAAGCGCTCGGGAATAAATGGAGATTCTCTGCGGTATGCATCTTTGAAAACATCAATGAACCATTCTTTCTTATCAATTGTATAGACCCAGCACATTGTATAGAGAGTTGCATCAACCATCTTGCGAATTTCTTTTTTCAACAATGCTCCACTAGCTTCTCCTATCTCTCTGTGTGTCCCTTTTGCAAGAAGTACCCTATTCCCATCTACATAAATAAGTTTACCCTTACCATATGATCTTTCAACTTCAGCAACTGTCGGAGGTTCAATCCTTTCAAGTAAAATCCCTCCAGTACGGTGTGCACCTCTGTAGATTGCTCTTTTTAATTCTGATATTTCAACACTGAGTATTTTCGTGTTATCCGTATAAATAATTGGATCAGATTTTATGGTTTGATTGAGTGACAAAGTTAAGGAAATTGATCTTTTGTCATCATTTGTAGATAGATAAAATAATTCTTTTTCATCATCGAAAGATATTTTAATTTCTTTGGATCCTAACGGAATAGAAATAACTTCGTATTCTTTACCATTTATTTTCTCAGAATCAAACGAGCAATAGAGAAATGACCATATTGAAAGTGCAGTTTTTTCGTACCAGTTTATTTGCGGGATAGTATTGGTCTGAGGATAATCATTCATAATCTTACCAAGAAGATTTAGAATATCAAACTCTGTGCTATCGCTACCACTACCTTTAATTATAAGGTCGACATCATTTGATTTTTTCTTTTTAGAATTTTCTTGACTCGATATTGAATATTCGGAATTCTGCAACTGTGGATTGGCTTTCCCAATAAATACTTGGGTTGAATCATCTTGACTAATTATGGAATAACGAGAATCGTTGTAATAAACATCTGC
>JBDLIN010000380.1:0-3342 GCA_039714835.1 Bacteroidota bacterium
GGAATGACAGTTTATTAAAGATATAAAAAAGAAAGATTAATTCTTTGAAAACATTTCTTTTGAGCCAAAAACTTTAAATAATTTTCGAATTGGAATAACTAATTCTTTAGCATCTTCAAGCTCGTATGACTTTAACTCTTCGATATCATAAGTTACTGCAAAGGAACGGATTGATTTGTTTATAATCTCCTCAATATTGCTCTCATCTACATAAATTTCTGCGGGAAGTGAGAAAATCAAGTCAAATGCTGCGGTTTCTACCAAATCAATCAATTGTTTGTTGGAAAGATCATGCAATTCAATATGTGAAGGGAGTAAATCAGCTTTTTGTAACGATTCTAGTTCAATAATCATTTTTTCTTTTAATAAAAGAACAGCTGCGCTTGTCGGAATTTTAATTTCTATCATGCTTTTTGGAGTATTTAGAGTTATTCCAATTTAACAATTAAATCATATAAATGAAAATTAATAAATAGATTGCTTAATATTTCCCTTTTTTCAACACAATTAATAGAAAAAATAATTCGATTCTTTTACAGATATCTGAATCTTTTATAGTGTAAAAGCATCTTACTCAGATAAATTAAATTATATCTAATAAAAAAATAGTGAGGAAAAATGTCTACTAAGAAAATTATGTATGGTATTGTTGGTTTTATAATTGGAGTAATAGTAATGGGCTTGGTTGCCTATTCTTCAGCTTCTGATATTATGATAGTTGAAAACGAAAGCAAATATGGCTTTGAAGAAACCATAGAAAAAATACAACAAACCTCTGCAGAAAAGGGTTGGAAAATACCTGCAGTTCATCGAATTGATAAAGCAGTTAACAAAGCCGGTTATCATTCATTGCCTGTAGCTGTAATTGAATTGTGTAAGCCTTCACATGCAGCTAATGTTTTAGAAAATGATGACGACAAGGTTGTTACATCAATGATGCCTTGCAGAGTATCTGTTTATAAAACTAAAGCCGGAAAAGTTATTGTTTCAAGAATGAATACTGGTCTAGTTAGTAAAGTTTTCAGTGAAACTGTTGCAGAAACAATGGAAGCTGCTACATTGGATACTGAAGAAATATTTGATGTTGTTATAAAGAAATAAAGTGTAAATTCTGGTATATTTTAAAGCTTAAAAGCCCGACTTTTAACCTGCGATTAGCAATTAAAAAAGTCGGGCTTTTTAATATTTTTTATTCCTTTTCTGGAGGAAATGTAGATAAAATATTCCCAACTACATCATCAGCTTTTGCTTGGGCCTTTGCTTGATCATCTTCAGGAGAACCAACAATGCCAGTTGCTGTTCCACGCCAAACTAACTCTTTGTTTAGAACATTAGCTATGTCAATAACTAAAGTAGCTTCGTCGTAAGTGATTACATCGGTTGTTGCCATTCCACCTGTACCACTCCATCCATAACCATATCTACCATATCCATAACCGCCGTAACCATATGTGTTCATTTTGGTATGTTCTTTTAATCCAGCATGAAGAATAACCACAAAATCAGCTTCGCCTTCTTTGATCTCTGTATATCCTTTTTCAGTTAGAACCCTATCAACTGAATTTATCAAGCGCTTCTGCACTAGTGGATAACCTACTAAGGCATCCCCTTCAACATGATCGCCGCTGTACCACTGATATGTTTTATAACGGGCAAAATCTATTGAAGGATCATAATCATTATGATATGAAATTGAAGAACAGCCTACAAAAGAGATTAAAACTAATATTGCAGATAATTTGACTAAGATTTTCATTTTTTACTCCCCATTTTGATTTAGAATTAACTTATTGAATATTCTAAAGTAACGAAATATTTATATAAAAAAAATACCCTGTGTTGTCTCATTATAACCAACCAATGTATTTGTTTCATATTTATACTTTTTGTCCCTCATAAATCTGACATATATGATCAGCAAAACCTACTCCGGCTTCAGCATAGAAATTAAATGCTTTATCAGCACCAGCATTAATTAATTGTTCAATTTCATCTTCATGCTCTGCAGTAACTGTAACTTTTCCCTTGAATCCGAACGTTCTTAACTCTTCCAAAACCAATAAGTTTGAAGAGTGATCTTCCATTGTTAGAACAACTATATTAATCGAATTGGCAGGGCAGACTCGTTCCCAGAAATCTGAGTCCGTAGCATCCCCATGGACTACGTTTCTATTAGCACTTTTATGCTTTAATACATTTTCCTCATCATAATCAATACCGAGTATAGTAGAACCATATTTTTTGCTTAGCGCATCATAAGCGCTTGCACCTAATTTTCCCATTCCCAAAATAACAACATGAGAACTTCCGGAATCGATCGGCATTTCGTAGGATAATCTTTCTTTTGATTCAAATTTTTGCAAACCATTATGCATTCTTGAATATAGCTGCACCGCGTAGGTATTTAAGGGTGATGCCATTACAAATGTTATGGATAGTGCAATAGCCAAAATCACAAGCCACTCACTATTCATCCAACCCATGCTTACTCCAACTGATCCAACAATTAAACCAAACTCACTGTAGTTAGTAAGGCTCAAAGAACTTAAAGTAGCAGTTCTAGCTCTTAATTTGAACTTTGTCATTAGTAAAAAAAAGAGAATCGTTTTAATCGGAAGAACCAAAGCAAGAAGCACTGCTATTCCTATTGCTTCTAAAGTTGGTGTCCCGCCAAGACCTATTGTTAGGAAAAATCCTACTAAAAAGAGATCCTTAAAACTGAGCATTGCATTACTCAATTCCTTTGACTTAGAATGTCCAGATAGTAGAACACCCAATAATAATGCACCTAAATCCGGTTTTAAATTAACCATATCAAATAAATGAGCAGCTCCAATAGGAATAATTATCCCAAGAAGAACTAATAATTCTCCATGACCGGATTTATCAAGAATAAAAGAGAAGGGTCTATATTTTAACAATGCTGGAATAAACAACAGTGCGAGTAATGCTAATGCCCAAATTGAAGGATACTCACCTTTTGAAAGAGACAAAAAGACTACGGCAAAAAGATCCTGTAGAATTAATATGCCAATAGCAGTTACTCCAAAAACTGATCCCATAGAGCCTTTTTCTTCAAAGATTTTAACAGCAAAAACTGTACTTGAAAAACTAAGCGCAAATGCAATTAGTAGTGAAGTTTCATAATCTAGATCAGTAAAAAGCGAAAAGGAAATTAAGCTAAGAAGATAAATACCAAAACTAAAAATAACAGTTGAGATAAGCATGTGTGCAGTTGCTGTTGCCCATATTTCCCTTTTTAAAAGATTCTTGATTTTCAGTTTAAGACCAATGCTAAAAAGGAGCAAGAGAACTCCATAATCAGCTAAAGTATTTAGAATA
>JBDLIN010000381.1:0-3320 GCA_039714835.1 Bacteroidota bacterium
TACCGGGAGCAAAAAAAGGGAATGAAGGAAAAATCCACAATGGTGCTGATGATAATGCAAGTGGTATTGCTGTAATGTTAGAGCTTGCAAAAACACTTGGTAAAACATCAAAGCCAGCACGTACAATAATATTTGTTGCCTTTACTGCTGAAGAATCCGGATTGGTAGGCTCGCGTTATTTTGTTGCCAATTATAAGAAGTACACAATAGAAAAAATACTAGCCAATTTGAATATTGATACAGTTGGAAGATTATTTGCAAACAAATTAATGGTACTGAACAGCAATACTGCTCGTGAATGGAAATTTATATTTATGGGTACAGATTTTACAACCGGTATTGCATCAGAATTGATTACACAAGATTTAGATGCAAGCGACCAAATGGCATTCATCGAAAAAGGTGTTCCAGGTGTTCAATTATTCTATACCGGTGTTGATTCCGATTATCATGTTCCGGAAGATGATACTGAAAAAATTGATGCTGCTGGTTTGGTTAAAGTAGCAACAGTTTCTCGCGAAGTCTTAGAATATCTTGCTGAAAGGGTAGAACCAATGCCTTTTACAGGTAAAGCAAGAAGTGGAAAATCACAAATGCCTCCAATGGGTAAAAAGAGTGGTGAAAGAAAAGCAGCTACTGGAACAATGCCAGATTTCGCATACTCTGGTGAAGGAGTAAAAATAGCTGGTGTTTCTGATGATTCTCCTGCGGCAAAAGCTGGAATTAAAAAGGGCGATGTTGTAACAGCCTTTAATGGTAAACCGGTTAAGAATTTAAAAGACTATTCAAATTACCTTAAAGAGCATCAACCTGGTGATACTGTTACTTTTACTATTGAGAGTGATGGTAAAAAGAAAGATGTAGAGCTAGTATTGACTGAAAGATAATACTTCAAAATCTACATCAATGATAACAATTGAACAGTGTGTTCAGAAGCCCAATCCCGCTTTGCGGGATTGGGCTTTTTTTATGTCCCCAAGTTTTTCAATTTATAAAACCATTTGACTTAACTATAACTGAATTAATTATAATTATATTATAGAAATAATTGCTATTATAGTATGATAAAAGTATATTTATTATACTAGTATTAAAAAGAGGGCTGGAAGTTGGATTATGAATATGATATGAATAAAAGTAAAAAGAACAAAGAAAAACATAATATTGATTTTGAAGAAGCAAAATTACTATGGAATAATAGAAACGCAATTGTTATTCCAGCTAATATTATTGATGGTGAAACTAGATACATTATGATCTCTAAGTTGAATAGAAAATGTTATGTAGTAATATTTACAATACGAAATGATAAGTATAGAATTATTAGTGTAAGACGATGTAGAAAAAAGGAGGAAATCTATTATGAAAAAAATAACAGTTAAACAATTTGATGAAAAATTTGATAATGGTGAAGAAATAAGTGAATATCTGGATTTTTCAAATGCTAAGAAAATTGGTGAGTTTGAAGAAGAAATAGCAAAAACTAGAAAAGTTAATGTCGATTTTCCCGAGAAAATAATAATGTTATTGGATAAAGAAGCTAAAAGAATTGGTGTAACAAGACAATCGATTATTAAGATTTGGATAGCAGAAAGATTAAAAGTAGAGCAACAGCAGCAATTAGATTATTAAAAGGAGAGTTTGAATAATTATAGATAGTATGTCATTCCGTAATCTCAAAATATTAATAAGATTCCCGCTTTAAACATGCGGGAATGACAATTGTTTGTAGGTAATTCAAAGCTTCCTAAAAATAAGCGCAGGAAATTGTTTCTGTCTTAAAACTAAATCATTTCTTTATTAAGGTTGACTAATTTTAAGTCTTCTCATACTTTTATAATAAAGTAATAATTTTATTTGAGGATAAAATGAAACAGCCGGAAATTGGAAGCACTATTTCAAATCTTCGAAATCAAAAAGGATTAACTCAAGAGGAATTTGCTTTAAGATGTGGATTAAATACAAACACAGTGCAGCAGATTGAAAGTGGTTCAATTAAACCAGATAAAAAATCTTTAGAAATAATTTCTGTGGAATTGAAATATGATTTAATCTTGGATGATGATAATGATTCAAAATTCTGGTTAGTTACTCTTCATCTCAGTAATTTCTTTTGTATCGTAGTAATACCATTAGTTATCTGGATAATGAAAAAAGAAGAAGATCCCGAAATTGATAGACAAGGTAGAGATGTAATAAATTTTCAATTGAGTATGATGCTTTACCTTTTTGCTTCAGCAATTTTAGTTTTCGTCTTAATTGGAATTGTATTTCTACTGGTTTTAGGAGGGTATATTACGATTATAACGATCATCAATACAATGAAAGTCATATCAGAAAATGATTATAAATATCCGCTTACAATTAGGTTTATTAAGTGATCAGAGCAGCTATTTTGTAAATAGCTGCTCATAATAATTTTAGATTGCTGCTTGAAAGAGTACTGAGAGTAGATTTCCTTTTATAATATCTTTTTCATCATCTCTGATTTCGTAGTTAAGCATTATCCTATTTATAGAATTAAAATAGTAACCAGTAGAAATTGTGGTTCGACTCATTGAAACGTTTGAAGAAGAATTAGTATTTCTATCAAATGAATCGTATCTAACACCAATCTCAATTTTTGGTAAGATCATATATGTTCCATAAACATAAAACCCAGCCGGCTTTTCTGTGTTTGTTGCTGATAATTCGTATGAAGCACTCATATATTCTGCTTGAGCGGTGAACTTTTTATTTTTCACTGCTACGTTCACAGCAAATCCATTTTCACCTACATCAACACTGTCTCCAGAAATACCAGTATAATATGAACCACCGACAATAATATTGTATGGTAATTTTAAACCAACATTTCCAACAAGATCTTTTGAGTTATTGTTCTCAAAAACGTTAGAACCATTACCATTCATAATCATTGCCTTATAGAGCAATGCAAAATCTTTAGATATTACAGCAGTACCGGCAACTTGTGCACCAATATCTCTGAAAAATGCTCCTTCTTTACCCAATTTTTTAGCTATTCCGCCAGTAACATATGATGGATTCATAAACTTCCATTTAATGAGTGCAGGGTAAGCTTCTATACCAAATGGATATTTAAACTGTCCAACTCTAAATTGTGCATATTTACCAGTATTGTATTGCAACCATGTCTGCATTAAAATCGGACGTATTCCCTCGTGTGTCCAGAAATCAGTCATTAAATGATAACTTAAATTTTCAGCGAATTCACCTTTTACAATTAAACGCGCAACATTAACACCAAATTTTGTCTGAGGAATTTTTCCTTCAGCATCATTCCACTGATAACTACCCCA
>JBDLIN010000382.1:0-3318 GCA_039714835.1 Bacteroidota bacterium
ACAACATTTCAAAAAAACATAAAAAGCCATTAAAAATAAGAGTTGTTGGAGAGAATACTGAATTAAATGAAAAAGGCGAGAATATTTGTTTCTTTAAAACAGAAGATTATCAGTAGACACTACCGCTAACAATGTATATAAAAAATTGCCGAAACAGCAGTAAAATCAAGCATCATCGCCCGATTGAACTTTGTCGTAAATTGGAAAATAAGTGCTTCAAAATCGGCAACTTTTCATATACAAACCGTTGTAGCCAATTGAAAAACATGAAAAACTGGACCCTATCAGTAATAACTGGAGTAATCTCATTAATAATGTTGTTTTATTATGACAACAAATATAACGTAATTCAAAAACAATTTGAGGAACAGGGAATGATAGCTGACACTTTTAGATTTGGGACAATAAGTGAAATAGTATACTTTCTACTAATAATAAGTTCAATTTACTTCTTAAGTAAATCTTTTTTGAAAAAAGAGCTTTTATCAATATTTGCTGTAAGTATATTTCTTACCAATGTTTACTTCTATTTTAACCTATAAAACCATTTATTTTTTTTCATGAAAGAAGTAATTAAAGTTTTAGTAGTAATTATTGAACTCAATGATTGCATTGCAAACATCAGCAATTGAAAATATAAATGATACGATAAAATGGAACGGGATTTATAAAGGCTGGAAACAGTGGAATAAAGACCAGACTATGAAAACTGCTATGCCAATTTCGTTTGTATGGTTCTATCAGGAACTAGCAAAACGAATTGGAAAAGGCCAAATGCAAAATTGGGTTAATAAAGTAAACTATGGGAATAAAAATATCGAAAAGCAATTGACAATTTTTGGCTTGAAGGAAACTTGCGGGTTTCAGTAAAAGAACAAATATTATTTATTGAAAAATTGATAAATAATGAATTACCTTTTGACAAACGTATACAAGAATTGACTAAAAATATAATGATTACAGATTCTACCAAGAATTATATTATTCATTCGAAAACCGGCTGGACAAAAAATATAGGTTGGAATGTTGGGTACGTTAAAACCGAAGATAATAAATGGATTTTTGCAATGAATCAGAATATAATGAAAAAATAAGATGCTAAATTAAGAAAGAAAATAACGTATGAAATTTTGAAATCTGAGGAAATTATGCAATAAAAAATATTGCATTTTGATTATTGAATCTCTTATTCTAAAAACAACAATATGACAGAAGAATTTATAAAAAAAGGAATTAATATTTTAGCTATAATAGCAATATTAGCAGGATTATTTGGAATGCTTTTTACATTTCCATTTCTATGGTCTGCAAGAATGGAAGATCTAGTTGGTGCAGGATTTCCATTTGTTGGAGGTTCTGTACTTTTTGCATCAGGATTAGTTACCTTAGGATTGATGAATAGGAAGAAATAAACTGGCTACAACACCGTGTATAGCGCATTGGGCGAGTTTGTCATTTATTGAAAGTTTCTGCTTATTTAGAAAGTCCGCACCGTTTTAATTATTTACTTTAGAAAATGGAAAATAAGCAAAAAATTAAAACGGTGCTCGGTGCTAAATTGAATAATTATGCTATTTAAATCGCCCAACGACGCCATACACCAAACGTTAGGCATAAGTAAAAAACACTATAAAATGATTATAAGAAAAGCGACTAATGATGACGTCGATAATATAAGCCGCTTAATTATTGAGGTGACTGATAAAAACCCGAATCAGTATTCTACCGAACAAATAGATGCTTGGAAAAGATATAACACACCTTCAGAAATAAGAAAACAAATGAATGATAGGTTAATTTTTTGTGCTTTAAAAGACAATAAATTAATCGGAACAATTGCATTAAAAGAGGACTTTATTCTTGGATTTTACGTAAGTTATTCTGTTCATAAAATTGGAATAGGAACAAAATTATTAAATTATTTAGAGAAATATGCTTCAAATAATAATATAAAGAAATTAAAGCTGACTTCTACTCCATCTGCATTTGAATTTTATGAAAAAAGAGGATACCAAATTAAGGGAAAAGTTACTTCATCTTTATACGAAATTGATTATCCAGAAACAGAAATGGAAAAAATTATGACTGACAAAACCTATGCCTAACAAAAAATAAACGTAATGCAGGGTTTGTTCTTAATTGGAAGTTTATACATTTAAACAAGTTTAGTGCAAGCCTGAAAGTTTATTGCTTTTAAGTCCTGCACTACGCTTATTCAAAATGTTGTGGGTAATTAAAATTGCACGATAGAGATAGTTTTCTACTAACAGAAAAAGATTATGGGAATATTTGATATTTTTAAGAGAAAACTAAGATTTCAGGACGACTTATTTGGAGAACTTAGGTATACAACATTTAAAGATTCTTCCAAGAACTTCTACGATGGCTCAGCTCTTTTTCAAGGTCAGGAGATTGGAATAAGTGTTGATGCAGATGAAAATGGACCTACTAATTTACAGAAAGACTTTTTTAAAAATCTTGACAATAACTATGAGGAGATTAAGAATAAAATTATTATCCCATTTTTAAGAAAGGAACTTGCGGAAAACATTGAAAACTCAGGAATCGACAATTTTGACAAAGAGTTTAGTTTTGATGGCATTCATTTAGGTAAATTCAAAGATGATAAAACTGAATGGTCAATAACCTATGATTCTAATCCTATGAGTCATTATGTTTCTATTGACTTTGAAGGCATGACACCAAGGTATATGGCAATAGATGGTTAATAAAAAGAAAGTAAGAAGAATTAAAATGTTTGATTTAGAACAAATTAAATATCATAATATCCAAGAATCCTTCGGAATGGGAGGACCTTACCTCGGAGAACTTGAATTTAATGGAAATGATATTTCAGGAAAATTTCTTGCTGATTCGGAAATATTAAACGAAGATAAAAGTAAAATTGTTTTTTCAAGGCTTTTAACTCAATATTCAGGTGGATTTCAAGGTTTAAAGTCAAAAAGGGATTTCAGGATTTTTATTTATGACACAAATGAAAACAAGTTCTTTCAGTCAAAAGAATCATTTGAATGCTTAGCGATTGAAAAAATGGAGAGAAACCAGATTACTTTCCACAGATCTTTTCATACGAAGATTTATAAATATAGAGATTCAATTGATTTTAATATGACAAACTTTGATGAAATAGAAATAACTACCCACAACAATATGCATAAATCATAGCCACCCTGCGGGATGGCAACGCTTCATGCACTTACCGTTGTGTGGAATTGAAAAACAATATCATTGAGTAAGACCAAAAAAAATATAAGATTAGAACTTATTAGTTCATCAGATGACTTTCTATTTCAACTT
>JBDLIN010000383.1:0-3295 GCA_039714835.1 Bacteroidota bacterium
AAATATAAATTTACATGAATGGTTCAATATACAAAAAGTCAAAAATCTTTCCAGTCAATTTTTGTAATGTTTTTCCCATCTGATTGAAAGACAATTGCTCCTTCCAAATCAGTTCTGTGTATTTTAACATTTCGTTTATTATATCTATCTATCACTACTGGAGAAGGATGTTTAAATTTATTATCTAATCCAGCACTTACTAAAGCAAGTTCAGGTTTAACATATTCTAGAAATGTTTCACTCGAACTTGTTTTGCTTCCATGATGTCCAACTTTCAAAAGATCTACATCGAGAAACGTACTATAAGATTTCAATAGTAATTTTTCCGCTCGTTTCTCTGCGTCACCAACTAACAGCATTGTGTTCTTTCCGTGAACAATTTTAAATACCCCGCTCTTATTGTTTGTATCGAATGAATTATATGTAGAATTTGTAGTATCATTAAGTATGTACATCCTTGAATTTCCAAAATCAATAAATCTCTTTGAATAATATTCCAAATCAACATTATTTTCGGAAATCAATTTCTCAAATTTTATATCCTTAGATAATGAAGTATCAAGTCTAGGCTTATACACTTTCGCGATATATCCACTTGATATTAAATATACAAAACCTTTATAGTGATCACTATCCATATGGGAGACAAATCCATAATCGATATTGTCAATTCCAAGTCTTTTCAATAGTGGAGCAATTACCCTTTCGCCATTATCGAAAGTAGGTGTAGCATTTCCGGCATCAACCAAACCGTATTTCCCATTTGGAAATTTAATTAGAATCCCATCACCCTGCCCAATATCTATCATCATCAACGATAATTTTCCGTCAGGCAGAAGTTCTTTATCATCAAGTTGAAGATAGATAATGCTGTTCCCTACCAAAATAATTGATAAGACTAGAATTGCATATCCGTCAGTAAACCGCTTTAGCGACCACAGAAATATAAGAAAGAAAATATAGAAGAGAACACCATCTAAAACCGAAAATCCTTCAATAAAAAGATGGGAGATTTTTAGTTGCCCAAAATAATCAACAACAGTAAATAAAATATCTACAACTAGCATGTTAGCAGAACTAAACATTAAAGCACCCCATGTCCAAACCGCTCCAACTGTTAATGAAACTATTCCTAGACTAATAATAATCCCAATCATTGGGATCACTAAAATATTTGCAAAGAGAGAAACAATAGAGAGTTTATGGAAATAGATAAGCGTAAATGGAAGTGTGCCTAATTGTGCCGAAAAAGACACCCCAATAAATAGGAGCAAATATTTCAGATAACTATTACTAATATTTAAGTCTATAATCCACTTCTGAAGTAATGGAAATAAAATCAAAATTGAAAGCACAGCAGAAAATGATAGTTGAAATCCAGGATTAAATAGTTCTGATGGATCCATGATCAAGAGGATTAATGCAGCTATAGCTAATGAGTTAATCGCATTGTAGTTTCGATTAGAAAGGAATACCAATATCATTACAACTGCCATTATTGTTGCTCGAAACACTGAAGGCGGATAGTTTGTAATTAATAAAAATAAGATCAGACCGACTATTGTTAATATACTTCGAGTATAAATATTCGTCCGGCTGAATAGGAACAAAAATATCACAACAATAAATCCAACATGGAGACCAGAAACTGCAAGAACATGTATTACTCCGGAATTAATAAAACTTTCCTTAATTCTATAATCTATCTCGCCTCTATCAGCTAATAATAATCCTTTAAGTAATCCTGAAGTTCGTTCGTTATAAATTGTTTCTATGGAATTCGATATTTCCTTTCTAGCTATATAGATTGAATTAAAGAAAGCATCTGTTTCATCATCCGAAATTTTTACTTTATTTGCTGCTCCTGCGTAAATAATCGCTGAAATATCTTTTGTCTGAAGATACTTAGCATAATCAAACTCTCCGGGATTTCTTTCCCCTCTAGGACGATTAATAGTTCCTTTTATTCTAATTGAATTACCGATGGATATTTTATTGTAAAGTTTATTCAATGATCTGGGATTTTTCTCTTTTACATTACAAAGGAAGTTCTCTTTTAATAAATATGAATTCCCTTTTCTGTTCATCGAATCAACTGCAATAATCATTGAAAATTTTTCTTCATGTTTTAAGCTGATACTTTTAATTTTTCCATATACTAACGATTTGGATAACTTAGTCTTATCAAATGGATATTCAGTTTTGGTTAATGTTCGAGATGAGTAATATAGTGATCCAACTAGAACTATCATCAAAGCGACAAGAATTGTTAAAACAAGTTTAAGACTTGTTTTATAAAAATAAAATCCCAAAACCAGTAATAGGGTAACTCCAGCAGAAATGGATAATACAACGAAGGGTAATTCAAATAAATATTGAACTAAAATTCCAATAATGAAAAATATTACAAATCGTATCAATGGATATTCTC
This sequence comes from Bacteroidota bacterium, assembly GCA_039714835.1. Classification (GTDB taxonomy): domain Bacteria; phylum Bacteroidota; class Ignavibacteria; order Ignavibacteriales; family Melioribacteraceae; genus SZUA-22. The sequence goes on from JBDLIN010000383.1 coordinate 2,432, forward strand.
TCATTGATACAATTCGATTATTGCAGATTTAATATCATAAAGATATTTAATATTTTGCATTAGATGTCCTGCATACTTCCCTGCTGAGATTCCCAGAGCCGGATTTATGGTATGACCTTTTATTGATATATCTTCGATATTTCCATGATCTGAACATATAAGTAATGTGATATCATCACTAATATTGTTCAGTATATGATATAAGAAGCAATCAAGATCAATTAGCAATTGATCCTTGTCTGAAGCTAATCTTCCATGACCTATATGATCAGTATGAAAATACTCGAATAGAGTAAAATCATTCTTTGAAGCTATCTTTAATAATCTATCTGCAGCAATCTCAGGATCAATAATTGGGATTTTGTAATCCAATTTTTCGACCCATCTCCAATTTGTTATCTCTGCACTGAGTGCATTCCCATCTGATAGATCATCAACATCATTAAATTTTATCTCGCTATCCATCGCCATTACTGAAGTTACGTTTAGCCTGGTCTTACCCGAATTTATATAATCGAAAAATACTTTTGGGAATGCATTTACGAACGAAACTTTTAATCCTCTATTTAAGAATTCTTGAAAAATATTTTTTTCTTTTATTATCGGTTTTAATGCAGAATGAGCATAGGGACCAAAATGCCTTCCAATTTCGGTAGAGGCATTTACACCACAGTAAATTGATGTTTGTCCAGTCCCGCTTTGCGGGAAACCATCTACTCCCAGACATGCATCAATAGGGAAAATGAATTTACCGTTTTTATGAATAGATTGATTCTGAAGATGGGGTGTATCACCAAATATCTTATTAAAAAAATTAAATGATGATTGAAAGAATGGATTCTTATTTGGATCATTCTCTCCAAT
>JBDLIN010000384.1:0-3288 GCA_039714835.1 Bacteroidota bacterium
TTTTTTTCTTCTTGACAGTTAATGAACTGTTTCATATATTTATAATAACGTTTATTCGCAGAATTAACTGCCAAAGCAAAGCCTACCCAACCTCTAAAAATATTACCTTGAATAATATACGTTTTCAAAAAGGCAAAAATGGCTTTAGCAATGACTACGGTGAAGAAACAGGTCTTTTTATTTTTTGATCCAAGATCAGTATATTGTATGATCTTAGTTAGTGTTTGATTGATATTTACGATATTAAGATGTTTAAAACTGTTTTTTAATGTATGGACCTGACTCGTCTTTGGCACTATAACTTTTTCATGCACTGCATTATCATTAAACTCTGTAGTATTTTTATTATACATTCTCACAATTAGATCAGAACTTTGTGTTTTATGTCCCAAAAAGTAATTATCACGCTTTAATCTATAAAGTTTTGTAGTATTGCTAAGGTCTAATCGACTGATCTCATCTATCAGTTTCTCATTAAGTATTTCATCACTGTCCAATGACAATATCCAATCATGTTTACTCTGTTTTCCTGCTTCATTCTTTGTTTTACCAAAACCAATGAACGCACCTTCTACTATCTTAACATTTTCATAGTTCTGGGCAATAGATTTAGTAGTATCTGTAGAGTTGTTAAGATAGAGTAAAACCTCATCAAAAGCTTTCAAAGCATCTAATGACTCACCTATAGTCCCCTCTGCATTTTTTGCTATGATAACAACAGATATATCGCTAATCAACAACTTTTTTTCCTTTAAGTCTCTTTTTTAGATTCTTTTTATCTTTATGTTTTTGTGACGCCTTCAATGCGATATTAAACGCTTCTTTTACATCCATCTCGATAAGTTTAGCATATGTGTCTATGATCAGAGACAGATCATTATCTTGAGCCCAAAGTTTTGAAAAGTTTTCTAATCGTTCAATAGCTGTCAATGTTTTAAATTGCATCCTATTTACATCTATTATTTTAAATTCATAGTTATCATCTAGCTTTTTTATCAATATATTTCCAGGTGAATAATCTAAATGTTTCACACCTTTCATATGTAATGCATGTGTAAACGCAGCAAACTGTTTAAAGATTTTTTCTCTACCTTCAAAATTGTTCTGCAACAATACTTCCCTTATTGTAAAATCATACGCATATCTTTCACAAACAAAATAACTGTCATGCAACAATCCAAAATTCTCATATTCAGTATACCCTATAGGCTTAGGAACAAATTCCAATATTTCCATACTATTAGAATACGATCTTTTAGCCTTAGAATCACGAAGAAAAGTATAGGCTATTTTATTCATAAAATGTGGGATTTTAAATGACTTTATTGTCATCTCTTGTTCATCAAAAAAGATGGTCTTTATTTTATTTCTCTTATCCCAAATGCTATTGTTTGATTCTGAAAAATAAGCTCTTATATTTTTGAGTAAATCATTATAATGAGTATCTTGTACTTTATACTTCATTTTCAACCCTGTTTTGTGCAAGTAATATCCCAACGATCAATGCAAAAAGAGCCATAGAAAACTGTCTGTGATATAGCACTTCTGAGACAAAGGCGAACAAAACAACTGTTACATAAACATATTGTATATTTCTATACTCAATCTCCTTTAAAGGCAATTTTATGATCATATAAAAAATACCTAACAAGAGTACCAAACCGATAATACCCATTTGTGTAAAAGTTTGTATATATTGATTATGCATATGCATTAAATGACCTTGTACACACTCCATCTTTGGATGTTTTTCACTAATAAGATTATGAAACTCTGTCATGTTGTCACTGATGCCTACACCTAAAACAGGGTTTTTTATCATGATATCTTCTGCAACGACCCAAACGGCTACTCTACTACCCCATGAAGAACAATAGTCCTCTTTTTCTACAACATTGACTAAACTGTTTTTACCTGTGATGATACGATCATAGAAAGTTGTACTTAAATTAAAAGCAATACCTAACACTAAGGCACTCAATATGAGTGAAACAAAAAAAGCTTTTACTTTGTTTTTAAAACTTAACATTGCCAATACAAAAAGTCCTAAAATAAAAGCAATTTGTCCTGTACGCCCAGCAGTTAAAAATAAGTTCCCACTGACCGTAGCAAAAAAGAAAATATATAAAAGCGTATATTTTAGATCTTTCTCATTAAAGATACGCCCTAGCAGTACAAGTGCCGTAAATGCAAGAAAAATACTGTATTCAATATGATGCATAAAAGGAGAAGGGTTGTCAGGTGTTGCATGCTTAAATTGCCACCATTCAAAAAAGACACCATAAGAGATAACTTCACTGATAAACATCCCAAAGATAAAAGCAGATAAAGCTTTGGTAATATACTCTTTTTTGATTGAAGTAAAGATCACAAAAATGGGTAGAAAGTACCAGTATTTTTGGATATATTCCAGTGATTGCAGCATATATTCACTCCAAAGTACTGCAATAAGATTAAAAAGTATAAAGGCTAACAGTACCCTGACAGTTTTACTTTGGAACAATAACTGATACTTTTTTTGAAAATCACCCTCTAGAATCCAAAGTATCGTAAGCAAAGCAGAGAAGAAAACAACTCCTGCCCTAGACAGTGGTAATAAAAATGCATAAGCCACGATCAAATAATTAATAGTTTGATTATAATTTATCTGTTTGATCTTGCTTATCACTATTTGACCTCTACTATATTACTTTGTAACAATTTCTGACACATTATCATATACATTTTATCATTTTTAGGAATCAGATAGTCATTATATAAATATTTTAAAAAATTATCTATGAGCTTTGTATCAAGTGTCAACACTTTAATAGTATCAATTATCTCAAGTAGTGCTTTTTGATCACGTGCTTCATACGTAATACCTTCAATATTATAGAAAGCATCTCCAAGCACTATCACCTTTTTGTGAAACAACAATGACTCCATACCTACAGTTGAATTGATCGTGATCACCGCTAAACTTTTTTCTATAAGCTCCTGAGTGCTATATGTATTTTTAAAACTGACATTCGGAATTAGATCTGCACGTGTATAGAGATCTAAATATTCTACACCACTTGATGGATGTTCTTTCAATACAAAGTGATATTCACTGTTTTGGGATACCTTTTCAATCACACCAAAAAGCATTCTCATATCTTTGATCCAATGTGAGTGAGATATCACTTGCGTGTCATAATCAACTTGAAATGGCACAAAAATGTATTTTTCAGGTAACCCTTCTTTATCTCCTATAAATTTTTGGCTGCCCTTACCAATTCTGGGTACCAATTCTTTAGGTAAATC
>JBDLIN010000385.1:0-3281 GCA_039714835.1 Bacteroidota bacterium
AATTCTTCTATAAGTAGGTTTAAATCCGGCTCATCTTTTTTTAGATTTTTTATTATGACTTTACCTTCAAGAAAAAGTAGATGATCCTTTTTGTCAAAAGAATCGATCTCTACCAATGCATTAGCTTTATTAACCGGTTCAGCTAGTATTGAAGCTCTATTCAATTGGTTTAAAATTTGATTTACAATATCCCTAATTTCAGCTGCTTCTTCATACTTCCTCTCATCAGATAGTGTCTTCATTTTATTCAGAAGCTTATCTACAATATTCTGATTCCCGCCAGAAAGAAAATCATATGCAGCTAATAATTCGTTTTTATAGAGTTTATTGGATTCATTGATACAAGGTGCCAAACAGCGTTTAATATCATAGAGATAGCATTTTTTCTTTTTCATTAATTCCTTATCGCTGCATTCACGAAGCATAAAGGTTTTATCAACTATATCAATTAAATTTTTTGCTGTCTCTCTGTTGCTGTAGGGCCCGAAATAATCATTCCCATCAAAATCAAATTTCGAAGTAGATTTCAGATCAGGGTAGTCATTAGATTTATTGATTCTAATAAAATACTGTTGAGGATACTTTTTCAACAGTGTATTCAGTGGTGGATTGAGTTCTTTGATCAATTCACTTTCAAGAATCAATGCACTCAGTTCTGAATTTGTTTTTATATATTCAATCTTTGAAGATCTTCTAACAATCTTTTTTGACTTTTTTACAGCACTGCTTGAAAAATAATTCGCTACCCGTTGCTTTAACACTTTTGCTTTACCGATATAAATAGCTTCACCTTTAGAATTCTTGAATAAGTAAACCCCAGAAGATGAAGGAAGGGAAGCATAATCTGATGACATTTTCTTTTTAATAATTCTATAACCAGATTTAATAGGTGTCGCTGATTGATAACTTAACAGTTCTTCCAGCTTTGTTATGTTATAATCTTCTTCTAATTGAGTAAGCATCTTGATCAACAATTTTGCTGTCACATTAGAATCACCTAATGCACGATGAACATTTTTATGTCTGATTCTAAAATGCTTAACAAGATTACCTAGTGATTTACTTTTCAATTCTGGATAAAGTTTACGAGCCAATTTTAATGTGCAGAGTGTATGATTTTCCGGAAGTTGTAATTCAGCTCTTTTTAATTCATTTTTTAAGAATGAATAATCGAAGGGAAGATTATGAGCAGTAATTACAGATTCTCCAATAAAGTCAAGTATATCGCCAGTTATCTCATCAAAAAAAGGTGCATCGTAAACATCATTATTACTAATTCCGGTTAACGAAGTGATAAATGGTGGGATATTCATCCCCGGATTAATAAATGACTGGTAAGAATCTAATATCTTATTATTCTTCACACGAGTTATTCCAACTTCAATTACTCTTCCATGTTTTGCAGAAGTTCCAGTTGTTTCAAAATCCAAGACGGAAAAATCAGTTTCTTTAATCAATATTTCTTGTAAATTAATTTTTCCCATTCAAAACGTTAATAAGTTAATGCAAATTCAAAGTGTAATATTATGTGTGATAAAATTATAAAATCTATCAAGTTTTATCTTCACTTTAATTTCAATATATTTAACTCTTAAATTAAGGAATAATTATGACGTTAAATATACTCTTTATTGGAGATATTGTTGGAAAGCCTGGTTTAGATATGGTTGAAACCTGGTTGCCAAGTCTCGAAAAAAAATATAGGGCAGATATCGTTATTGCAAATGGCGAGAATGCCAACGATGGAAAGGGATTTACAGAAAAAGAGGCAAAGATACTTTTTGGACTTGGTGTAAAAGTAGTTACTGGGGGTAACCACACATGGGATAAACATCAATCTCAGGAATATTTAAAGAAAGATAAACGCGCCCTTAGACCCTTAAATTACCCAAAAGGTACTTATGGTAATGGATATTACATAGCTGAAACGAAAAAAGGTAAAGTTGGTGTACTTAATTTGCAGGGGCGATCATTTATGGCTCCGATAGATTGTCCATTCAGAGCTGCTGATTGGGCATTAAATAAACTCAGACAAGAAACGAAAGTAATATTTATCGATTTCCATGCAGAAGCTACTGCTGAAAAAATTGCTTTGGCTTACTACATAGATGGAAAAGCAAGTGTACTTGCTGGAACACATACACATGTACAAACTGCTGATGAAAGAATATTTCCAAATGGTTTAGGTTACATTACAGATGTTGGTATGACCGGACCTTATGAATCTGTAATTGGGATGAAGATAGATGCTGCAATAAATAGATTCCTTTTCCAAACGCCACAAAAATACCAGACTGCACAAAATAATGTTCATCTTTGCGGTGTTTTTGCCAAGGTAGATATTGATACCGGTAGCACTGTTGCCATTGAACGAATTTTACTCCCAGAATTTGAAAAAGATAAGACTCAACAATGATCAATGAACCTCTGCCCAGATTAGATAAAGATAAAGAACTTCACGATTTACTTCTCCCTTATTGCCGATTAAGAAAAAATGAAACTTGGACTGATCCTCTCGGTAAGCACATCGTAGGATGTATGGATGCTGCAGACTTTACAGAATTAAATAAAATATTTGGAAAGCGAAAAGCTGCACTTACTGTGCAAGACCCGCCTTATAACATGGTAGCATTTGGTAAGCAAAATGTATATGATTTTATAGATTGGTCAAAAATTTGGATTGAAAATTCTAAAAGAATGATGAAAAAAGATTCATCATTATATATCTGGTTAGGAGCTGATCAAAAAAATCATTTCCAACCTTTTGCTGAATTTATTCTGATGATGAAAGAGACTGATTTTAATTCAAGAAGTCTGATTACCATGAGAAATCAGAGAGGATACGGAACACAGCAGAATTGGATGGCTATAAGACAGGAACTGCTTTATTACACTCTTGGTAATCCAATATTCAATATTGAAAATGTATATACTGAAATCCCAAAAGCTGTAAAAGGATATTATAAAGATATTGCTGGTAAAAGAACGGAAAATATTGAAAGAAGCAAGTCAAATAATATTCGAGCTGGTAATGTATGGATTGATATTCAGCAAGTGTTCCATCTGCGTGAAGAAAATGTTAATGGCTGTTTTGCTCAAAAACCATTGGATTCAATCGAAAGAATAGTAAATGTATCAAGTAATCCTAATGATTGGGTCATTGATTTCTTTGCTCATGCTGGTACCACTTTGATTGCAGCTGAAAGATTAAAAAGAAAATGTTTTACAGTTGATATCGATCCAATTTATTGTGAAATTTCTATAAGAAGATTAGAGAGATT
>JBDLIN010000386.1:0-3273 GCA_039714835.1 Bacteroidota bacterium
TTGGTCCCATTAGCAATATTAGGCGGTAAACCCAAAAAAATCAATAAGGGTAATGTCAATAACGAACCGCCACCGGCAAGTGTATTTAAAACACCCGCGATAAAACCTATAAGTATCAGGTAGAAAATATCCAAAATTAGGAAAGCCTTTAGTTTACAAAGTTAGGCAATTTTAAACTTGAATAAAAACCGTAATTTTACAGACTTATCAATACATTTCAATAAGTAACTTTAATGCGGTTTATTTTTATCATATTATCAATTTCGTTTTTCCTAAATCCTACTTTATTAAAGGCACAATCTGCACCCATAACAATAGATGGTATGTATGATGATTGGTCTTCCGATTTAGCAACTTTTACCGATCCTGTGGAGTCTGTTTCGGGTATTGATCTATTAGAAATGCAAGTAACAAATGATGAAAATTTTCTCTTTATAAGAATTATAACAGATACCGAGATCAATTTAACTTCTGATCTTATTTCTCAACGATTGATGCTTTATATTGATGCTGACAATGACCCAAATACAGGTTTCCAAATACAAGATGGATATGGTTCTGAATTAGGTATTGATTTCAGAGACCGTACAGTTCATTATAACGTAAGTCCTTACTCTCAGGTTGGTTTCTCTGATATTCAAATGCGACCGGCACCTACTATTACCTCAAACGAATTTGAAATAGCCATAGGTCGTGATGTAGTACCTAATGGCATCAACCCTTTATTCCCTTCAAACACTATTAGAATACTATTCAAAGAATTAAATGCCGGAGATAATATGCCCAACACCGGTGAGGTATTTTATTACACATTTGATGATACACCTGTAATGCCTCTTACTTTAACAGATCTTGATAAAGAGCAACCTAATTACATAAGAATTGTAGCTTATAACACCTTAGTCAACGGACTAAAAGATCCGTATAGAGTCGATAATTTTGAGAATATTATCAAGGTTTTAAACCCGGATATTATTGGTTTTTCTGAATGTGGGAATACAAATACAGTCTATGTGAAAAGTTTACTAGATAATTGGATTCCATTAGGAACTTCAGGTGGTTGGTATATTAATGCTGATGATACCGGAGACCTAATTACCGCTTCACGTTGGCAAATGCAAACATGGCAATCATTATATCGTCAGCTTCCCACTCTAATAAATTTACCGGCTTCCTATCAAACAGACTTGCTTTTTACTAATGCACATCTCAGATGTTGTGGTGCCAATTATGAAAGGCAACAACAAGTAGATTCTTATGTGGCATTTATGTTAGACGCTCATACATCCGGAGGGGAAATCAGCTTACCTGCCGATACACCTTTTGTTTACGCAGGTGATCTAAATCTTGTCGGCTATGCACAGCAGTTAGAAACATTGATAACCGGAGATATTCAAAACACAGCTGCTTTTGGGCAGGGTGCTCCCTATGATTGGGATAATACAGATGTTACAGACCAAATATGTCGTCAATCTGATAAAAGAATGGCCTATACATGGAGACATGATTCCAGCTCGTATGCTCCGGGAAGGTTAGATTTTATGATTTACTCTGATGCAGTTATGGTTGCAGAAAAATCCTTTACACTTCAGACCGAAATTATGTCAACTGCCCGATTGCAATCTTACGGTTTAAATCAATATGATACCAGAGATGCTTCCGACCACTTTCCTGTGGTAACTGATTTTTCAATAAATGCCGCTATTTCTACTTCAGAAATTGAATATGCAAGTACGAAAGTATATCCAAATCCTACAAAAGGAAAAATCACCATACAATTTGACGAAACTGAAACTTCGAAAATCCAGATATACGATTCTTTTGGCGTTTTGGTATTTTCAGAAGATTATTTCTCCGATAGAATTGATATTAGTTTAGATTTTTTGAGTTCGGGAATCTATTTTATGTCAATAACAGGTGTTTTAGGAAACAAAGAATGGTATAAAGTCATCAAAAAATAACAGCACTTTATCATTTTCTTACTATCTTTACAATGTAAAAGTTGTAAAGCATAAATTGCTACCCAAAAATGAGTTATTTTAACACAAATGAAAGAAAAGGAGTAATCATTTTATTGATACTTATTGTTTTCGTTCAACTCTTTTTTTATCTGTCTACCGACAAGCAGATTTTTAATTCTTCCACTAAAAAAGAACCTACTTTGGATGTTAACAGTCAAGAAGTTAAAGCATTTCAGCATGAAATTGATTCCTTAAAGCAAGTAGAAATTGAAAATAAAAAACCTAAGATCTACCCATTTAATCCTAGTTTTTTAACGGATTATAAAGGCTATAAATTGGGAATGACAACCGAAGAAATCGATAAGTTACTTGCACATCGTAAATCAGGGAAGTATATTAATTCTAAAGAACAATTTCAAGAAGTTACTGGTGTAAGTGATAGTTTACTCGCTGTTATTTCACCATATTTTAAATTTCCCGATTGGGTAGTTAAACGCAATCTAAAGGAAGGCTCTAACACAAAAAATAAAACCATTAACAAAACAAATAATTACACTCAAAACAATGAGGATAGTACACTTCCTAAAGAAAAAATAGATTTGAATAAAGCCACCGCAGAACAATTGCAAAAAATAAATGGTATAGGGGAAAAATTAGCCGGTCGTATTTTAAAATATCGAGAAGTTTTAGGTGGTTACTGTTTTGATGATCAACTTTATGAAGTCTGGTATTTAGATAAAGAGGTTGCCGATAGAGCTATGAAGCATTTTACCGTTAAGGAAAAACCAAAAATTGAGAAGATCAATATTAATACAGCTCGCTTTAAAGAAGTGCTACATCTACCCTATATTGACTATAAGCTTACTAAAAGATTATTTGATTATCGCGATGAAATGGCAGAGATTCAATCTATGAATGAACTCAAAAAAATTGACAGCTTTCCAATCGAAAAATTTGATAGAATTAGCTTATATTTGAAAGCTGAATGATGAAGGGTTTAAGCTAAAAAAGCTGTAATTAACAGTCTAATTTTGAAAGTTATACTCTTCATACTGAGAAACACACAATGAACTACGAAATAACAGAAACGCAGCAAATGATCACAGCTGCCATCCGCGATTTTGCTGATCAACATATTAGACCCTTTATGATGGATTGGGATGAAAAACAACATTTTCCAATTGATCTTTTTAAAAAATTAGGCGAATTAGGGCTCATGGGAGTTCTTGTCCCTGAAAAATACGGAGGCTCCGGATTAAATTATCACGATTATATCAGAATAATTGAAGAAATTTCAAAAGTTGATTCTTCT
>JBDLIN010000387.1:0-3261 GCA_039714835.1 Bacteroidota bacterium
TGGCTCATGGGAGGCAGGCGTAGATGGAGCAATGGCAGGATACTGGATGCCAGCGAATCCTACTGTAGGCATGGAATATTACCAGGAATTCTATAAACATGAGGCAGAAGACCAGGCTGTCGTAATTGAAATAGGTGTAACTGTTAAATTAACAAACGATAAAGAGTATTTTAACTGTTTAGTTACCAAAGATTTTACCAAACTTGAACCGGTTGAATATGAATTAAAATACTATGCTCCCGAAATTGGACTTATTAAAGAGGAAAAATACGAGAAGAATGAGCTTACAGAAATTGTTGAATTAGTTGAATAGCTTAATATGAACCATCTCAGTATAAATTTAATAGTTAACAGATATTTATTGCATAAATGATTTAAAAAAAAATCAAATTAAAAAACCTTAAAAACCAGTTATAGAAATATGACTGGTTTTTTCATGACTTTTCCTTTTACTTACATTTAAGAGTATGAAAGCATATTAAATGAATCATTAATACGGGATTCGAGCAACTGAAAAGGAAAGCATTCCTAAGGGAAGATATTGATCTGACAATAATAGCTTGTGGGATTATTGACAGGTTGGAAAATAAATCTATGAATATTCTAAACAATCGATTTACTACATAACAAAATAAATCTCTATCTATTCTTATTTGTTTTTATCTTCCTTTTATCTACTAAAACGTGTTGCCTATTTTTTATCAAAATTTATAATTAATAATTTTCAAGAGAATAGTAATTAATTGCCAATTGCAACCGCCCTTCACCCTACTATTTCACTTTTCCAATCTTGCTATTCACCTTCTTCAAACAGCCTAACAACCTTAGTCATAGTATTTTATTAATGAAAATTAAAAAAATGACAAAAATTTTACATAACTTAGACTTAATTGTGACCTAAAGCATTAATACTGAGTGTAATTTTGTGTAGAAATAGAAATTATTTCCTGTTATAAATTAATTTAAATACAATTAAAATGAAACAACTACTAATATATCTATTGTTCTTTGGAATTTTATTATCACCTGAAACACCTCTTCATGCACAAGATGCTGAAAAATTATTCCAACAGGGATTGATAAAAGAAGAAGGGGAAGGAAACTTAACCGAAGCAATTGAAATTTATGACCAATTGGCAAATGACACTTCAGTTGATAGAACTTTAAGAGCAAATGCTTTGATGCATATAGGAATTTGTTATGAAAAGCTCGGTAAGAAAAATGCACAAGATGCATATCAAAGGATAATAACCGAGTACCCGGACCAAATTCAATTAACTGCAATAGCGAGAAGAAAACTTGAACTTTTGAAAGTGCCTACGATAAGCACTGTTGGAAAAGAAAATGGTTTATCTATTATTAATTTGTATAAAAAAGATTCATGGATGGAAAACTCATCTCTTTCTTCCGATGGAATAAAACTTGCCGGTATTGACTTTTCTATTGGTCAGAATGTGAAAGTCTATGATAGGATAACAGGTGAAAGTCAAATGCTCACCGAATACAAATGGACTACAGAGCCTTACGGTATAACTTATAATCCAACATGGTCTCCAGATGGAAAAGAAATTGTTTATTTGTTCACAAACACCCCTGGTATTTTTGAACTTCAAACCTCCACTCTGCAAGGGAAGAAACGCACTCTCATTAAGAACGAGCACAATGCAGGACGAATTTATCCAAGACAGTGGTCAAAGGACGGAAGTAAGATCCTAACATTTAAACAGGATTCTACAAGTTATTATACAATAGGATTGGTTCCTGCAAAAGGAGGTACTTTTAAAGCTCTGCATAAGACTAAATGGAAAAAACGTTTTGTAGAAGGCGACGCTTCTTTATCGCCTGATGGAAAGTACGTTGTGTTTTCTGATGGATCAGAAGATAAAATGGATCTTTTCATTGTTGATGCTGACGGGAGAAATAAACCAACTGTATTAAGCAGTCATCCTTCCAATGAATCTGAACCACTTTGGTCTCCCAATGGGAAACATATTGTTTTTATCAGAAAAACAAAAGGCGGATCATTCTTATTTGGAATAAAAATGGAAGAAGGAAAACCTGTAGGAAATCCATTCATGATCAAGGAAGGTATGCAAAATGTTGACCTGGTTAATTGGACGGAGCATGGTATTACTTATGATTATGTATTGGATATACGTGATATTTATACACTAGCACTAGATCCGGAAACAGGGAAACCTATTGAAAAGCCAAAGCCTCTTGATTTTTCTCTTACAGGTTCTAATATTTCACCGGTTTGGTCATATAACGGAAAACAACTTGCATTCATTTCATACAATGATTATCCCAAAGTAGTGATATTGAATACTGAAAGTGGGAAACATCAAGATTACTCTATTCCTATCAATGACCTTTTTGCAGCTGCTCTACACGATCTCCACTGGCTACCTGATAATAGTGGGCTTGGTTTTACACATCAAAACAGAAAATTAAAAACTTATATGTATCGCCTTGATCTTGCAACAGGTAATTGGGAAAATTGGCCTCTTCTTGAAAGGGGGTGGACCCGTGCTGATTGGGGTCCTGATAGCAACTCATTTATATACAACAAACCAAATGATGCTTTTTATCAATACAATATTAAAACCGGAGAAAGTAAAGAAATTTTCAAACCCGACAATAGCAAAGAATGGTATGTTACAAGGGGATTGAGATTTTCAAGGGATCATAAAAAATTGACCTTTATGTTTCAAAATTCTTCTAAAATTAAAAATCTCATGGTGTATGATCTGGAATCAGGTAAAAGTAAGACTCTAAGTCAAGATTACTGGAAACCAACTTTTTCACCAGATGGAAATAAGATCCTGGCTTTTGGTAAAAAACAAACTGCAGCAATAATTTCTCTGGAAGGGGAAAATCTTCATCAATTTGATTTAGCAAAACATTTTACCCCGGAAACAAGAATACATTATCCCGATTGGTCACCAGATGGCAAACAGCTTATTTTCCCCATAGCCTACTGGAAAACTGATACTTACCTAATAAAAAATATACTAAAATGAAACAACTACTCATATACCTATTGTTCTTTGGATTATTATTTTCTCCTGAAACATCTCTTTATGCACAGGATGCCGAAAAATTATTTCAACAGGGCATGATAAAAGAAGAAGGGGAAGGCAACTTAAATGAAGCCATAGATATCTACACCCAATTGGTTAATGATACTTCAATGGATAGGGCACTACGGGCTAATGCTTTGATGCATATAGGAATTTGCTATGAAAAACTCGGTAAAAA
>JBDLIN010000388.1:0-3238 GCA_039714835.1 Bacteroidota bacterium
GCTGAATTTTTCAAATGATCTATTATTTCTTCAGGTTTTCTCTTACTAACTGAAAGAAACTCGTTTTTAATTTTTTCATAACCATACATTTCAGAAGTTTGATTTTTTAGTTCAGGTAAGCCATCCGTCAGTAATAAAATAACATCTCCTTTTTCCAGATCCCTATCCAATTGCCTGTAGGGAAAATTCCTCATTGCTCCTAAGGGCATTCCTTCAAAAGATAGTTCTTCAATTTCTTGTTTTTGTTTTCTGTAAATCATTACCGGGGGCATTCCAGCAGATGACAAGGTTAAGTGATTACCTTTAATTTTTAGTAAAATCATGCACATAGTTAATTGACGGAAATTCATATCTTTAATTGCTTTAGATATTTTGGCAAATGTCTTAAGAATATTTTTTGATGATGCTAAACTGTTAAATAAACTTTTTGTGATAGTTACAATTGTACCGGCTTTCATACCATGACCAGTTGCATCACCTATTACAGCAGTTAGAACACCATCATCTCTAACATGAAAATCGTAGTAGTCTCCTCCTACTTCTGTCGCTGTCTGCATATAAACCGCTATTTCCAAATTTGGGAGTTGAGGTAAGTCCTTCGGAAGCATCGAAAGCTGAAGTTGTCGTGCTTCTTCTAGTTCCCTTGTCTTCCGTTCATTTTCTGCTTGGATAATTTTATTCTGTGCTTCGGCTTTTTTAAGATCGAGATGACGAATAAATGTAAGATGGAATACATCTGCAAATCGTTTCATCAATTGTTTCGCTTCAGTTGTGAATTCATTTTCTCTGAATGCAAAAATACCACCTGCTTGAAACATAACGGAATGGTAATATTGTGTTATTTTTTCATCATTTGCTTTCGGACCAGAAACAGGAAGATTCGATTCAGCAGCTACTTCATAATAATTGATTAAATCGTCACCTTCTAATACGTAAGAATAATCATGTTGATTCTCCCACGCCTTAAATATTCCTTCAAGAAGGGGATGTCCTTCTAGAATTTCGTCACCCGACAGATGGGCAGTATCATTTTCATTACTATCTGAGGCAGTCCAAACATTCACCTTTCGACTCTTATCATTAAAGATACCAATGCCGCAACGAATAGTTGTAAAACCAAGTTCTTCAAGTTCAGTAAATACTGCTGCAACTGCAGAGGTTAAGTCTTCACTTTTATGCATCGCCATCGTTCTGCTTCTTACACGTTCTAATGCAGCTTCAATTTGTGCTTCTTTTGCCTGTGCTTCTGATTCTTTTAGATCCAAATAGCGCCTATAAGTTAGACTAAGTACCGACTTAAATCGGCGGAAAATATTAATCTCTACTTCCAATAATTCCTTTTCAGTCCAGGCAAATACCCCTCCCTCCTTGAAGTGAAAATAATAACCGTATTGAACATCATCTTTAGAAAAATTTGGAAATTCAATATCCGGATTCATTGCCTGATAATACTCATTTATTTCTTCTCCTCGCAGGACAGGAAAATATTCTGCTTGAAGTTGCAAAGCTTCATATACTTTATCTAATATAGGATGACCTCCAAGAGTCAGTTTTCCGGTGAGTTTTATATCTTCACCATTCTTATTAGCTGATGTAACAGTTACATCAACAATAGGAGAGTCTCCATCTTTTATGCCAACTCCGCAGCGGATTGGTTTAACATCCAAATTCTTCAGTTCCTGAAAAAAATGATCGATAGTTAAAGCCAAATCTTCAGAACTATTCATACCCATAGCTTTTGAACGTACCCTTTCAAGAGCGGCTTCAATCTGCGCTTCTCTTGTCTGTTCTTCGGCTTTTTGAAGATCGAGAAACCGGGTGTAGGTTTGTTCGAAGACTTTGGTAAATTTTATTAGTACATCGTTTTCTTCATTTAAAAATTTTCTACCATGGTGATTGATTATAAAAACACTGGTATATTTCGAAACAGCACAAGAACGTGTATACCCTCCTTCTCTGGATATGACTTCTTTTTTATGTTCGGAGGGCATTTCATTATATGGGGATTGCTTAAATAAGTGATTGAAAAAATCGATTTTTTCTTGATAGGTAAATTCTTCTGTAAAGAATCCCGGACCTTTTCTAATCCCCTCCACCAAGCCGGTATATATTGGAAGGTCAATAAAAGGGATATGTACCCGTTCAACATACTCAGCAGTACCTCCGGCTCCCCAGCAGGCAATTTCTTTTTCTATATCATCATTAATTGCAATAAATACTCCACCAGTAATTGCGATATCCAGTCCTCGGAATTGCTGATACACGGTATTGATGACATCCTGTAATTCGGATGTGTTATGCATGGCCATAGTCCGGGACCGTACGCGCTCCAACGCCGCTTCAATTTCCAAGTCTCTGTTTTTTAGTTCGAGGTCAGAATTTATTTTATCAATAATTTTTTCCAGCTCAGTATTCTTCTGTCTGAGCTTTTGATATTTTTCTTCAATTAGTTTTTCAAATTGCATAATTATCAATATTATTCCTATTTTACTTTTATCACAACAAATGTAATATCGTCATCCGGCTCTTTATCATTCGCCCAATCAGATCCGGCGTCTTTTAATTTTGTTATGATCTCTTCAGGCTGTTCCCCGGCCAATTCCTCAAATAGATTTCTAGCTTGCTTATAACCGAACATCTCTTTCTTATCGTTCATTAATTCCGGAAAACCATCACTCATCATAAGGATTGTATCACCTGTGTTTATTTCACTCTCAATAAGCGTATATGGGAAATTACTAAAAGTACCAAGGGGCATTCCTTTCATTACATGCTCTTCAATTGACTGACTTTCCTTTTTGCAAATAAATACCGGAGGCATTCCAGCAGCAGACATTTGAATTTTATTCCCCATTATTTTTATCATCGTCATGCACATAGATAATTTTTCAAGGTGCATAAGTTTTAAGCATCTTGTCATTTCATGAAACGTTTCTACAATGTTTGGATTTGGAGCAAGTACATTGAACAAACTTTTGGTTGTTGTAACCATCGTACCGGCTTTCATTCCATGCCCGGTTGCATCTCCCAATACAACTGTGAGTGTTCCGTCCATTCCGATATTGAAATCGTAATAATCACCACCTACCTCAGTTGCTGTTTTCATATAAACTTCAATATCTAAATTTGGTAGTTCTGGTAATTCTTTTGGAAGCATCGATAATTGCAATGTGCGTGCTTCCTCTAATTCTTTTGTCTTACGTTCATTCTCAGCCTGTACTACTAAAGCTTGAGCTTC
>JBDLIN010000389.1:0-3204 GCA_039714835.1 Bacteroidota bacterium
CATTAGGATATATGGTTGATATTTATCATTATTCTTTTTGTCATAAAGTATTAGACTTATTAGTATTAAGTAAATTGTTCCATAATACAGATACTGAGCTATAAAGTGTGACAATCCTAATATTAAAAAACCAATTCTACCAATTGTTGGTCCAAGAAATACTAATGCGGTTCCAATCATAAATCGCATATGTTTGGATACATTTTTCTTATTATAAATTGCCAACGAATAGAGGATAATTAGTAAAATACTACCAGCTATTGGGAAGAAAATAGTCTTCGGATGTTCGGAATAGTACTTATTTATGATAAGAGGAATAAAAGATAAAATTAGTAGTGGAAATAAAATATAGGTGAGTTTCCCAATCATCCTATGCAATTTATTTTTTTTATACACAATTAGTAGGGGTTGTGCTATTAGTATAAAAATCCAAATGGATGAAATTACTGTATGGAGATGAGTATATACATTTATTTTTTCATCGACGAAATTCGGAAATTGAATAAAGTAAGTTTTGTAAAATGCTAAAAAAGTTATTGGTATTAGCAAAATTGAAAAGTATCCTAAGTTTTTATAGTTTTTCATTGACTTGTTCTTTTTGTTAGTTTATAAAATACTGTCACAAACCTTAAGTTATGAGTCCGTTTTAATCATTACAGTTTTGTTTATTTATTCAAAGGAGAATGATGCTCATGAACCAACTTCCATTCACCTTTTGTTTTAACGAATAATAAAGTAATTTGGTCGTTTACCACAACAAGATCCTCTCCAAACTTGAGATGAAAATCAGAGTGGAAAGTTAAATTAGCTACATCTCCGTAAACTGCAATTTTCAAATCATTTGCATCGAATTTCACTACTTCGGTTATAGAACCAAAAACTTTCCGTTCATGTATTTCATTTGCTTTATCTCCATTACGAGGCTCTCCATGTTTGAATTCCGTGAACTTAGGTCCATAGGCATGAAAGGAAATCAGTTTATCCATGTCTCCGTCTTTAATACTTTGTGCTATTGCTCCAAAAGTTTCCATTACTTCTTGCTTTTCTTCAGGGAATTCATCATTAATAAGGTCAGATTTTGCCTTACAATTAGTTAATAAAAGTCCGATAATGATAATTAATGTAAATGTTAGTCTTGTTTTCATAATTGTTAGTTTAATTAGTTAGTATTAATAGTGCTTTTTTTATTTTCATTAAAATTTTAAGAATGTTTACCAATTAACTTAATATATCTGTATTCTAATTTATTTTTCACGACTGACCTTCTCATTAGTTCTATACGCTTGCCGGTATATGCTTTAGTTATGAGAAGCCCGAGATAGAAAAAAAGAAAAAGTCAAAGCGTTCTAATCCTAGATGCAACGGGATAATCAATTTGATTGAGTTAATAAGGATTTTCAAACGGTTTGAAGATCTAAATAGAAATCATAGTGATATGAAGTGAAATCTTTCCACCCAGTGTCGTAATTGATTATACTATCAGTAAATTCTCCAATTTCTTCAGAAAGTTGGGTTTCAGAACTCCAAGTTTTTGAGATGGTGCCAAACTTATCATCGTTATCCAACCAATGTCCTACTGCCAACAATCCCGCAACAACTCCAAGAGCTACAGCTGCCACTTTAGTTGCTGTGATGTCGGGAATTGCAGCCAATGATGCAGCTAATGCTGCGGCCGCAGTTGCTGCTTCTTTATATCCACCATCGTCTTCCCAAATTGTTGCTGCAAAATCAAGGAACCCTTTGGGGTCTCTTAAAGGATAAAGGTATTCATTTGGATATTCTATATTTTTATCACTATCATTCATTGAGAATTTATTTGTAGTCTTTAGTATGGGGTTTCCTGTATTATCAACAACAATGGATATTAAATAGATTTCATCGTGTCCTATTTCATCCTTTTCTTTACATTCAATTTTTTTTAATCGAAGACCATAATTAGATGGAACTTCACTATTCTCATTAGCTCTTGATTTCGTACAACAAGAATCCTCAGAAGTTTGAGAAATTCCAAATCTTTCGTAAATACTTTTTTGAACAATATAAGAAAGGGTCTTTCTTTTTTTTAAATCGTTAGAGGGTTTCCATGAAGTAAAACCTTTGGAGAGTGTCTTATGAAATTCCTTATTAATTATTTTTTGGAGGTTTCTTCTTTCCTGCCTTTGATATTCCAATAGTGTTTTTGTTTGTTTTTCAAGTCTGTCAACCCAACTCTTATTCTTTGATGAGTTATAGTAATTTGAGTATTTCTGTCTTTTCTCTTTTTTGGACATATTTTTCCAACCCTCCAACAATGTTTCATAAACCTTCCGATTCTTTTTAACAAGAGTTCTCACAAACAGATCTTCAGGGTTCTTACCATCAGGTTTCCCAGTTACTAGTCCTTCCATTATTAATGGAATTAAAGAAGGTGCAGGATTTTGATTGTAGCAATCTGACTTGAGAGATCGATTATGTATATTATTTGCTTTCATTATTTTATATTTAATTAGTTAGTATTAATTAATAGTGTTTATATTATCTCAATTATATTTAATAAAAGGGGATGAAATAAAGAAGTAATAGAGATTTGCATTCAAACCTCTATTACTAGTTTCTTCTTCTAGCAGTTTTTTATTCTTAATTCAAATGTGCATGATGTTCGTGAACCATCTTCCAACCCTCAGTTGTGTTGACGAATAATAAAGTAATTTGATCGTTTACTACGACAAGATCTTCACCGAACATTAGTTGAAAATCAGAGTGAAAGGTTACGTTGGCTACTTCACCATAGACGGCAATTTGCAAATCATCGGCATTGAATGCTATCACTTCTGTTACTGCGCCAAATACTTCACGCTCATGAGCTTCATTTTCCGCAGCTCCATTTCGTGGCTCTCCATTTTTAAATTCGGTAAACTTAGTACTGTAGCCATGATAAGAGATTAGTTTATCTATGTCTCCATCTATAATGCTTTGTGCAATTCCCTGAAAGGTTTCTAACACTTCTTGCTTTGCTTCTGGAAATTCAGTGTTTATAAGATCCATTTTTACTACTTCTTCCTCTTCTTTATTACAACTACTGAATAAAAGTCCAATAATCATAATTGATGTGATTGCTAATGTTAATTTTGTTTTCATAATTTTTTAATTTTAAATAGTTTTTTTAATTCTGGTACAAGATTAGTCCATACCTCAAAAATCGGCATGTACTATTTCTTCAAAAAC
>JBDLIN010000390.1:0-3147 GCA_039714835.1 Bacteroidota bacterium
TTCTACTTGGTCGTTACTTTGTTCTTTCCAAAGTATAGTATTTTGCTCGTAACTATTAAAAAGACTATCTTGAATTTTATAATTGTAATCTCTTATCTCCATCAAAACTTGAGTGTCAATATAACGATCAGAATACCTTCCACTACTGTAGTTATAAACAAGCTGTCTTACTTTATCAGATGAACCAGCCATTCCTTCGCCAGTAGCTGATGAACGAATAAATGCAGGGACATAATTAACGTTGCCAAAAAATGGGAGCGCAATTGTTAATGATGGCTCACTTAGACAAAGCCACATATTGTTACCAATAGTTGGATTATCTCCATTTAATATTCCTTTAATTACTCCTCCAACTACAGTTTTATATCTAGATAAAACTGGATTTGTTAAATATTGTCCAACTGGCATCTTGTTTTCATCTTCCTGAGTTTCACTAAAATCTTTAATAATTTCATTTGTAAAATATTTGTAATCCAATCCTTCCTCTGAACCATGAGACAATAAGTACAATGCACGTGCTTCTCTTTGGGGAGAGGTACTTCCTGATGCTGGAGTTCCTCTGCTAGGATGATACTTGGCTGTATTTGCCATAGTACCAATACTATCTATAACTGGTATTTCTATATAAGAAAAACCATCGACTTCAAACATAGATCCTTTTCCAGTTGAGTCAATTACAGCAAAATGATTGTGAGCCCTTCTTGCTCCATTAGTGTCGTTTAAGAGATTTCTGAAATCTTCAATAGTAACACAAGTTTTAAGCGCCAAAGCTGTTAACTGAGAACCATAAGGTCCAGTAGATGCTCCTTCCAAGTTTTCACTATCTGAATAGACAATTCCGAATCCCACAGAATTAATCCCCATTCGAGCACGAGTATGATCTTGCCCATCATTTTGTTGAAATACATAGCTGAAGTAAGTTTCTATACCATCATAATAATTTACATCTGATGGATAATTATCAACTCTGTCTTTATTTTTAAAAAGTAGTGGTCGCCCATCAATTGTTTTATTTCCGGTAGCTATCCCTATTGTAGATGCAAGCGAATCAAAGCAGACAAACACTATAAATAATAGGAATATTTTGTTTATTACTTCCTTCATTCACTTATCAATTCCATAACTTAAGAGAACCTATTCTTTACTATAAATTCTTTTTAATACATCCGTAATCAAAACAATCTTTTCAGTAATATCTATTTCAATATTTCTTTCTTTAGCAATATTACTAAAGTAATTATCTTGATTACCACTGCTAACAACTATAATATGGTCTGCATTCTCTGCAACCTGTTTATTAAAATAATCAGATAGTGCACCACGTCGTGATTTTCCTCCTATATGCATCCCTATTATCTTAATCCCGTCTTCCCTTGCTTTTTCAATTACTTTTTCTGTACGCGCGTATTCCTCTTCTTTGTCAATTTTTGCTGCACCTAAACCTTTAGTACTTCCACCCGATACAATAATTAAACTTTTATATTCACTTATTTTTTCAGCAGATACTGATTTATCAAGAACATAATTTAATGAAGACTTTTTTGCTAATATTTTTACCATCAATACATCAGCACTCTGACCGGAACTTGTAATCATCACAGGATCTTCTGCAGTAAAATTATTATTTTGAGCATTCATAATAAATGAAAACGTGATTAAAAATATTATTATTGCAAAAAGATTTTTTTTCATCATATACTCCTATCTATTTAAATTAAAAATATTCACCTAAGCCAAATTCCAAAAGGTCATCATAATTTGGGACATTATTTAATCCTATTACTTTATCTGGATAGTTATTTGAAAATATTTCGATAACTTTAGTAACAGCTGCTATGTGTCTTGCAACTCTTAGATTTATTGGGATACCTGTACTATCATATGGGACATGTAATTCTCCTAATTCAGCAGCTTTTATATACATTTTGTCTTTACCGGTTAACAGAATTTCTTCATCAGTTTTTCCTCGAAGACGACCTTGAATTGGATTTGCTGTCTCTAATAATATCGGATAAACCTCTGTAAAATCTTGCCACTCTCGATGACTAAGGCCATGAAAATTATATGGTGAAGGTTCTAAAGAATAATTTAATCCTTCAAACTCAAGTTCCATTGTTGCTTCAGAAGCAATATCCTGACTACGTTCTGAACTTACCATTGCATTTACTACTGGATACTCAGGTGCAGCTTCATGAAGATCAAATGCTAAATCTATTTCTTCTTGTTTTATCATTTGCACTATTGCAAATGTAACTTGCTCAGTGAGTGTCCCATCTTTAACACCAGGATAAGAACGATTTAAGTTCCTAGTTTCGGGGCCAGCTAATTTTTGTCCAGATGGATAGTGCAGATACAAATCGGGATCAGGCCATTGATCTACTGGATTTGTCACTCTTGAACCAAACCTGAAAGTACGAATACCATTCTTCCCCTCTATCTGAAAGTGAGTTGGATTCCCCTCTTGTGGATCAATATGTGTAAATGCACTATTATTAGCTCTTGGTATTATTATTAAAGTACCATCAGTAATTTTAACATTTTCAAGTATTACGTATGCTGCTAAAAATCCAGCAGGTTCATTTGGGTGAGTCCCACCTAGTATTAAAGTTTTTCCACCTGACCTTTCACCTTCAAATATATAAATATCAGTATCTCCATTGGAACCTTCAAGATTCGGATTATACTTACTCAACTTTTCTATCTTTGTAAGACCTTCTGAAGGATATAACGGAAGAGCTTCATGTTGATTTAAAAATTCTTTCGCAGAAATAAATATTATAATTACTGCTATTAGAATTGAAAATAATGCAAAAGTATTTTGATTTATAAATTCTTTAATTTTCATAATAGTATGACAAATCTTTTTATTTGATCAATAATAATCTAAGTATAAACGGTATTAATATTAAAGCTGCAGTTAATTTCATCATTTTTGATTTTTCCTTAAAAACATCGTATCCAATAATTAAAACCAAAAACAAGATTATAAATTGGTAAATTATTTTTAATATCATAAATAACCTTCTATTAAATCTGTTATAAGAAACTTCCTAATTCATTTGCAAAATATATCATTGCCAAACCCCATATAGCTGTTGCGATAGCAGGAATCAAGGTTATTTTCAAAACTCTAAAATAGTTTTTTTC
>JBDLIN010000391.1:0-3145 GCA_039714835.1 Bacteroidota bacterium
GCAGCAGCATCGTTTTTGTCTCTGTAAAAAATTCCCCAGTGGTCGAATTAGAAATCACTATTTGATAGAAATATATTCCGCTAGGTAAATTGTTTCCATTGAAATTGACAGAGAAAATATAAGTCTATTAGAAGACGTTGAGATTGTTGATGTATCTTATGAAGATCATATTGATAAAGAAGAACTGAATGATATTGATTTTTATAAAGTTTTAGGCGTAAAAAGGAAAGCATTTTCACATGAAGAGGAAGTGAGATTAGTTAAACATTATAAGTTTGCTGATACGGATGATGCCAACAAACATTTAACTGCATATTTAGCAATAAATGCTCCACTTCATCAATATTTTGAAAGATTTGATGAACATCAGCTGGAAGATGAAATCAAAAGATTAGTTAAAATGTTGAATCAGAACATCCAAGAAAAAGTTATCCATGTTAGTTTCGAAAAAGTTGAAGATTTTTTGGAATCTGTGCTATTAAATCCTTTTGCACCAGATTGGCTAAATGAAACTTTGGAGATTTTTTGCAATAATAATGACATAAACTATATTGGTAAATCACAGCTATATCAGAAATAACTAAATGTTGCGTATAATCTTTTAAATAAGTAAAAAGTCTGTTTAGTGCTTAATGCAAAAATGAATTTTAATCTGTACGATTAAATAAGTTTAGTCGCAGCGGCTGCAGATGAAAATAACCATTGCTTAGTAAAATTAAAATAACGTTGTTTTGTTAGTTGTTTGTTAATGGCGGACGGCTTATCGACAACACCGTTAGGTGTGCTAATCTCCATTTAAAGCATGAATATCAAGATATCTCATGTTTGGTATGAAATTTTCATTGAATATGTTGTCGAAATTTAATAACTTATTTATATTCAAGGAGGTTTCTATGAAACACCTTATTGCAATAGCAGCTTTATTTATCACTCTTCTCTATCTTTTTGGATGTAATGAAGCGGAAACAATTATTCAGCCAGATCCAACAGAAACTCAGACGCTTATTATTCAAAGATATAGCGACGGAGTACTCAATGAACTCCTAGGCGAATCCCCACTAAATAATACCTTTTATTCAGAATTGTCTTTCTTGACTGATATTGGATATGCACCAGATTCTTTAAAAAATTTCACTTTTTTCAAAACTAATGTCTACTCTATATTAAAAGTCACAAACAAATCCACTCTGAAGGATAGTGCTTTGCATACGATAAGTTTAGGGGAAGTAAAGATCGGAAACATTGCTTATAATGAAAAAATAAATAACTTACATGGATCAACTGGTAGGTCGTGGAGTGTTTATAATGGCCAAAAAATCATGAATGATTGGAGCTATGATATTTGGGGAGATGCAGCACATCCCCTGTTAGAATTTACAGGGCAGGTACCATTTTCAATAACAAATTCGCCGATTATTAAAGATGTTGATATGGTTGTCGATTACATAGGACCGCTATTGGTAAAAAACCCGGAAAAATTCTTTGCGGTCGATCCTAATTACGATCTCACCGTGGAACTTAACCATCCTATTGGCGGTGAAGAAAATTTACATGGTGTGTTATTAGTAATGGCATTGGATGTAGAAATTGGGCAAAACGGAAACCCAAGATATGTTCATATTTCAGGCCAGGCTGGTATAATTATTACTCCTGTGGAAGCTAGTAGTAGAATCGTAATTCCTTCTAATGAATTAATAGAATTTAAAACAAAATATAAAAATGCGGACTGGTTTGTTTTGGAAACCATCCGAAGAGGTTACCTAGGAGAAATACCTTTTTATAACAAATCAGACGGTATGTCGTTCGATATATTACATCCTTATACATTTAATAAGACATGTGTTTATTTAGAATTTACTCAATAATCGTTTATGAATTATCAATCAGGCCACACGTGCTAGCCTTTCGTATCCGGTAATTGATGGCCGCGAGGCCGCAACTGATCTGCATCCGTTATTTGTTGTTACTCGTGTGTTATTGTTAACAATTATGTTGTTTAATAACAATAACTTATATAATTATTCTCTATTTCATCAAAATCATTTTTCTACTTTGAATAAATGAATCCGTTTTTAATTGGTAATAATACACACCGCTAGCCAAGTTTCTACCATCAAACTTAACTTCATAGTTTCCCGGAAGTTGTTGCTTATTTACTAGGATTGCTACTTCTCTACCAAGAATGTCATAAATCTTTAATGATACGTTTTGTAGAGCGAACTTCAGTTCGCTTTTATTTGAGCGAGATAAATCTCGCTCTACAGACGGGATTTTATATTTTATTGTTGTACTTGGATTAAAAGGATTGGGATAATTCTGTAATAAAACAAAATTATTTGGTTTTTCATTATCAACTTGATTTACTGACACTATTGGACCAAAATTAAAATCAGCAACAACTGGTAAATGGTCCGAAGCACGAGTTGCATCATCATATAGTAAGTTGTATTTATCAAGACTATCTTGTGGTAATTCATTTGTAAAAAGAACAAAGCCGTTTTGATGTTCTATTACAGAATTTGTATAAACAATATAGTCCAATCTACCTGGAGCAAAATCACTCCTCTTATTGTACCAAGTAAATGTAGATGGGGAGTGAGTTGTTGGCGGTTTTGTATCCATCAAAGAAGTAGTATCCCAATCAGGAATGAATTTATC
The DNA here is from genome assembly GCA_039714835.1 of Bacteroidota bacterium. Taxonomy (GTDB): domain Bacteria; phylum Bacteroidota; class Ignavibacteria; order Ignavibacteriales; family Melioribacteraceae; genus SZUA-22. The sequence continues at coordinate 2,659 of JBDLIN010000391.1, forward strand.
ACCATAATCATTTGTGTTAACTATATCACCAGTTATTAGCGTTTTCTGCTGTTGGTTGTATCCAACTAAATTCATATCTCCTAAAATAACAATTGGTGTGTTTTCTTTAAGTGTTAATGCTCCTCCCTCTTCTTTTGCATCTCTAATAAATGCCATAAAAGCATCTATTTCTTTTTGTCTTTCATCATTTTTTGCACAACATGGCGGGTGAGCATTTATTAATAGTAAATCTTGTTCATAATTTTTACTTAAATCAATAAGAAAAGCACCATTTCCTTCAACGTAGAATGATTGTGAAATTGGATATCTGCTTATTACTACTATATCACTTCCTTGTTTAGATGAAAACCATTGCTCATTAATGCTTGAAGGCAAAAATTCTTCAATTAATTCTGCAGTCTGCTCCGAAGAATGATTATTAATTTCCTGCAAACCAATTATATCAGGATTTATTGCTTTTAATATTCTTGAATTGGATTCTTTTAAT
>JBDLIN010000392.1:0-3112 GCA_039714835.1 Bacteroidota bacterium
TGTGAATCTTGCTTTCCATTCCTTAAAAGTTATTAGCTCACCAATATGAGTATTGAAGAAGTCAAGTTCTCTTCCACGAATTGAGGTGCTGTTTGTTGAGATACAATCTTGCAACACAGTGATATTATATCCAAGTTCGAAACCTCCAACTGCTGTCAGTAATACACATACATGCGAGTGAATTCCACTTATAATTATATTTTTAATACCAAGTTTTTTTAGTTCTTCGTCAAGATCTGTATTTGTAAAACCATTATAACCTTTTTTATTTATAACAACGTCATTGTTTTTGGGTTCTAGTTCCTTAATTACTTCAGCCCCGAAAGTGCCAGTTTCTGCATGCATCCCCCACTTCTTTGCTAGCAGATCATCATCACTATTTAGATTTGTATTCAAATATATCACTGAGATATTTTTCTCTCTAGCAAAATCTATTGCCTCATTCAATGCTGGAATTATCTCTCTGCATTTCTCACAATAGAGTTTTCCATTGAAGTGCAGATAATCATTGATCATATCAATTACAATGAGTGCTGTATTATTCATTAAATACCTTTGATAGAACACGGACAACACTGGTACACAGATTCCCGCTGATTATTAAATTCTATCTGTGCAAGTCTGTGTAATCAGTGTTATCCGCGGTCTATTATTTTTTTACAATTTTTAAATACAAATATCATCTCAATCCCGATCTGTTCAAATCTTTCCATGTATTTAATTTCTTCGAGATCCGTTCCGTCATATTCTTTTGGATCATCATATCTAATCGGAAATCTTTTTTCTGCTCCAAAAACAACCGGACAGTCTTCATCAGCATCTGAACATGTCATGATAGCTGCATATTCTTTCTGAGGATTAAAAGGATCGCTATAAACTTTTGAGAAACATTTTAATGGTTCTTTGTTTTTAGCATAATAAACAAAATATAGCGGATTTGCATTCTCATCTTTCAGTTCAACTCTGAGTCCAGCCTTCTGGACTGTTTTAACCGCACGAGAATTGAATGCTGTTGCTTCTGTTCCACCTGAAAAACAATTTACATTTTTAACCTTAAAATATTCAGAAGCAGTTTGTGCCCAGATTTGAGCCATATGACTTCTACGAGAATTATGAGTGCAGATAAAAATTAGATCTACATTTTCATTTTTATTAATTTTCTTAGAAATATGATAAGCGAATGTATTCAATAATTCTTTTCGTTCTAAAGGAATCTCATCTGAACGTTTTTCTAATTCTTGTATCAGTTCTTTTAAATTCTGATAAACCATTTTAATTTTTGTATCCTACAACAGTGATGCTAAAAATCCCAATGTTATTATTTTTGAACTTTCTGATATCTTCCTCATTCAAGTATTCACTTAGGATATTATCCGGCAGCTCAATAACCTTAGTTCTTTTTATTTCTAGATTTTCAAAACCGGTTTCTTTAATTATTTTCAGATAATCCTCTTGCTGAACAGCACCTGCAACACAGCCGGCATACATCTCTGCAGATGCTTTTAACTTTTCGGGTAATTCACCTTTTAATACAATATCAGAGACACAGAAATGTCCATTTTTATTTAATACTCTATAAATTTCAGAGAAGGCTTTCTTCTTATCTGGCACTAAATTGAGCACACAGTTACTGATCACAACATCTAAACTATTTTCCTCTAAAGGTAATTTCTCAATTTCACCCAATTTAAATTCAACATTATTAAAACCGACTTTTAGGTTGTTCCAGTTAGCTTTTCTGATCATCTCTTCAGTAAAATCTATTCCAATGACTTTGCCCTCATCACCTACAAGTGCCCTTGCTACAAAAGCATCGTTGCCAGCTCCGGAACCAAGATCAACAACTCTATCCCCTTTTTTTATCCCTGCATATTCAGTAGGGACACCACAACCTAAGCCTAAGTCTGCATCTTTCACATATCCATTAAGTTCGGAATAATCATCCTGCATAATTGAGTATTCAATAACTTTTGAACTTGTTCCACAACATCCGCAGCTATTATTTGCTTCAGCAATTTCTGCATATTTATTTCTTACTATATCTTTTAATTCTTTATCGTATTTCATTTTACAATCTCCGTTTCAACTTTATCAAAATATTTACTCTTAAAAAATAACGCAACATTCACAAGGGATATCAGTACAGGTACTTCAACCAGCGGACCAATTACAGCAGCGAATGCTTCACCAGAATTTATTCCAAATACTGCAATTGCCACAGCTATTGCTAATTCAAAATTATTACTCGCTGCAGTAAATGAAAGTGTTGTTGTTTTTGAATAATCAGCTCCAAATTTCTTCCCCATATAAAATGATACAAAGAACATTATTACAAAATATATTACTAATGGAATTGCTATTCTCACTACATCTAGAGGAATTTTAATTATATACTCACCTTTGAATGAGAACATCACAAAGATTGTAAACAGCAATGCAACTAAAGTCAATGGACTAATTTTAGGAATAAACTTTTTAGCATACCATTCCTTTCCACGAGTTTTAATCATAATTAATCTCGTTAACATTCCGCCAAAAAATGGAATTCCTAAATAGATCAGTACACTTTCAGCAATTTGTCCGATTGTTATATCAACTTCAAAGCTCTGGATACCCAGCCATTTTGGAATGATAGTAAGAAATATATAGGCATATACAGAAAAGAACAAAACTTGAAAAATTGAATTAAAAGCTACAAGTCCAGCAGCATATTCTGTATCTCCTTTGGCTAATTCATTCCAAACAATAACCATAGCAATGCATCGGGCAAGACCAATTAGTATTAAACCTGCCATATAATGCGGATAATCGTGTAAGAATAGTATTGCTAAAATGAACATTAGTGTTGGTCCGATTATCCAGTTCTGGATAAGTGATAATGACAAAACTTTAATATTTTTGAATACATCTGGTAATTCCTCGTACTTCACCTTAGCAAGGGGTGGATACATCATTAAAATTAGACCTATAGCAATCGGGATGTTTGTTGTACCACTTTGGAAGTTATTCCAAAATTCAACTATGCCAGGAAATAGATAGCCGGATAAAACCCCAAGAAACATGGCAAGAAATATCCACAGAGTAAGAAATCTATCTAATATTTTTAATTTTG
>JBDLIN010000393.1:0-3108 GCA_039714835.1 Bacteroidota bacterium
AATTATTCCTCCTTGAGGGAAACATTTTGATTTTTGTGTTGAACTTTTTCTCTCCTGAATTTATTGGGCTTCTCCCAAGGTAATACAGCAACAAAAAGATAATTACTTAATTAAATAAAATTAAAAGTGATGAGCTATCACCATAAAGTGGATAGCGTAGCTGGATTACCATGTTTACTATATCATTAGGAAATTTCTTAAAATAAAATGCGATATATATTTTTTAATATTTTCTGGAGGAGCAAATGAAAAAAGCGATTTGTATTATTATTGTATTTACCACTTTATTATCTAATGAAATAGTTTCACAAGAAGGCTGGTTTTGGCAAAACCCGCTTCCGCAGGGAAATACTCTTTATGATATTTGCCGAAATGATTTGAATGGTAATTACTATGCATGTGGTGTCTATGGTACAATACTTATACAATCTATTGGAAACATATGGACACCGATTAATGCTAACACAGAAGAAATCTTGCACTCGATTTGCTTTAAAGGCACACATGGTTGGGCAGTTGGTTATAACGGCACAATTATGCATTCTGCAGATGGAGCTGGAGTTGCATGGCTCCCACAGGAAAGCGGAACAGATAAATATCTGAAATCGATTTTTTTCCTTGACGGACAAAACGGTTGGATAGTAGGTTCTGAACGCACAATACTCCATACATCAGATGGAGGACAAAATTGGGAAGTTCAAGCGACTGGAGGATCTACACATCTTAACTCTATATTTTTCCATGATGAATCTACTGGATACGTTTGTGGTATTAATGGCGCTATTCTAAAAACTACAAATGGTGGATCATTCTGGATGGGTCAAAACACTCCAACCCACTATGACCTGAATTCAATACACTTTAAAGATATCAACAACGGTGTGGCAGTTGGTGAAAGAGGAACCGTGCTGTACACAACAGATGCTGGATTAAACTGGATTTTAGTAGATAGTTTAACTGAAAGTAATTTGATGGATGCATATTTTGATGGTGATAATGGTTATGCCGTTGGTAATGATGGCGTAATAGCTCATACAAATGACTTTGGGCAGAACTGGGACGTTCAATACACAGATACGGAAAATATTCTATATGCGATTTCAGGTAATAAAATTGTGGGACAGTCCGGAATTATAATGCGATCAACTAGTAACGGACAAGCTTGGGAATTTGAATCAAGTGGATTTTATGATAATTTGTTAGGAGTAGACTTCGTTGACGAAAATAATGGTTGGGTTGTTGGGTTAAATGGAGCTATTTATCAAACTGTTGATGGTGGCGATAATTGGATAAAACATGACTCTATTAGGAATTGGACAAAGCAAGACTCTCTTGCAGCCTATGACTTACTAGCAGTTGATTTTATTACACCTAATGCAGGTTTTGCTGTCGGCGAGGTTGGAACCATACTTAAGTATAGAAATAGTTTTGGCTTGTCTATTTGGGTTGATAAAAGCATATCAACAACTAGCGACCTTAGAGCTGTCCACAGACGATTTGCCGGAAGAGCTTGGATTGCCGGGGAGTTTGGAAGCATTTGGAAAACTAAAGACTATGGTGAAACATGGCAAATCCAACATCAAAATTCGGGATACCATTTGAATGCGATACATTTTGTTAGCAAAAACTATGGCTGGGCTGCTGGTATGAGTGGTGCGGTATTGAAAACCACCGATGGTGGTGAAAATTGGGTTGATATCTTCCCAGATAATTTAAGCTATTTTAACTCAATATATTTTGTAGATTACAAACATGGTTGGGTTGTTGGGGTTAACGGAATTGCATATAGAACTACCGATGGTGGATCAACTTGGATAGAAACTTCACTTCCAATAGGTAACGCCAAGTCAGTCTGTTTTGTTGATGAAAATAGAGGCTGGATTGCAGGATCTCATGGTGAAATCATTTATTCATATGATGGTGGTGAGACTTGGTATTCTCAAAATTCTGGGTGTATCAATAACCTAAATTCAATGAGCTTTACTGATAATGGAACTGGTTGGATTGCTGGATCTGATGGGGTAATTCTGAAAACAGTAGATGGAGGTGGTGAATTTATAGTAAGTACATATCGAAGATTTGCTCTTAATTTTGAAATACCTGATCTGGGTGTGGCAAGTGATATTTTAGATGTTGAAGCAAGTCCTAAATTATTAAAAGTATTGGAAGATAATGTTGTCTCTGGAGTTACCGTCATGCTGGATTCAGTTATTCATTCTCATGTTGCTGATCTCACTCTGTTATTAAGTCACGAAGGAATTACTGATACTTTAATCTATCAAGCTGGTGAGGAAGAAGCTGACATTATTAATTGTAATTTATCTGATGCTTCAACAACAGTTATTGATGAAGGTGAGGCGCCGTTCTCTGGTACTTATAAACCCCACAGTCCATTGTCGGTCTTTAATGGAGTCAATCCAATTGGTGAATGGACATTAAGTATTTATGATGATATTGAAGGAAACACAGGGACACTGCAAGCTTGGGGGCTAAAGTTATATTTTGATAAAGTCACAAATATTTCATGTCCAGAACCGATTCTTCCTTCTGAGTATAAGTTATATCAGAATTATCCTAATCCTTTTAACCCAAGTACAACTATAAAATATCAAATACCGGCAAACGTCAGACGTGAAACGTCAAATGTGAAACTAGTTGTGTTCGATATTCTCGGTCGTGAGGTGGCAACTCTTGTAGATGAAAAACAAAAGGCAGGAACTTACGAAGTTAAATGGAACCCATTTAATCTATCGAGCGGTGTTTATATTTACAGATTATGTGCTGGGTCATTTATGGAAAGTAAGAAGCTTTTATTCATCAAATAGATTTACAGAAGTAACGCAAATAAAAATTTCTTAATAAATACATGGAGAATGTTATGAATCTTAGAATGAGATTTTATTTCGTTTGTATATGTATTGCAACTCTTTTTCATTTTAATTCATTATCACAAGCGCAAGTATTAGAACAAGATTCACTTGCGTTAGTTGCTTTATATGACAGTACAGATGGAAACAATTGGACAAACAATGAAAACTGGTTGACCGGACCAGTTTCTACATGGTATGGAATCAAAGTTTTAGAAAATCGTGTTGATGTCATAACTTT